>NZ_JBRUDG010000001.1:0-119929 GCF_053203725.1 Streptococcus porcorum
AGATAAATATTGGAAGCTATATACGTACTTTGTTTCAAAATGGGTCAATCGAGAATATCGTCAACTGTTTACTAAAAATCAGTTTCATCAAGCAATGAAACACGCCAAAGTAAACAATTTAAGTACCATTACTTATGAGCAAGTATTGTCTATTTTTAATAGTTATCTATTATTTAACGGGAGGAAATAATTCTATGAGTCGCTTTTGTAAATTTGGAAAGTTACACGTTACTAAAGGGAATGTAGATAAATTATTAGGTATAGGGCACCTCTAATAACTACCAATTAATTCACCTCAAAATGAAATTAGAAAAAAACAGCGAAATTTTTAAATCTATTTCTTATCGATACAAATTCCTCGTAGGCGCTCGGGACCCCAACATGAGGAAATGTTTTTATAAAAAAAGAGTAGTTACCGTTTTTTGGTAACTACTCTTTTCCTTTTTTAAGGTTTAAATACCTGGAAGTTTAGGTGTTTTGGGTATTGGTGGTGTAGGTGGCTGCAAGCTTTCCAATTTTTGTTGAATTGCTTTAAATTCAGGTGTCTCTTGGTGTTTATTTAGAACCATTTTTTGCTCTATTCGTTCTAAAGTCGGTTGAATTTCTTTACTTGCTACTTTACGATTCAATTCTTTTTCTAAGGTTTCTTTTGGACTAATAGAAGGTGTTTCCAAACTTGAATAGAGTTTTACTCCTTCTCTGTTATATAGCCTTATATCGCTAAATAAGCCCGTTTTATGAAGGGTTTCTAAATTGGTCGGTAAGTTTTTGACAACAATATCATGCGCTTGTTTTGGTGTTGCCCTGGCTGTCATTGGATCATCTGCATACATGGTTTCATATCGTTCAATTGTTCCTAAATATGAGTTGATTTTAGGTACTGCCATGACATACATTTTTGTTTCATAACCTTTGGCTTGAAGCATTGTTGCGGTTTGAATAGGAACGTCTGTTGTTCGTCCTGTACCTTCGATCACCAAATTATACCCTTGATCGCTCAAACGGCTTATGATCGCTTCTGTCATGCGATTAGAATAAGGGGTAACGTGTTTTACTACGTCTTTTTCATAAAGTTTCACTAGTTCATCAAAATTAGGGTGCTGTTGTTTAAAGGTATCATTATCAATGACAATAACATTCCCTTGTGTTTCTTCAAAAATTGCTGATCGCAAACTGGTTTTCCCTGACCCTGGTTGCCCACCAAGTAAAAAAGCGGTTGGCGATTCAACCGCTTTTTTTCCTTGAATCAATTCTTCTAAATTATCATTTAAGCGATTCTCAAATTGTTTGTCAGTAAAATTGACTATATTTGCCATATTAAGCCACTTTCTCTTTATTCAAAACTTGTTTTGAGTAAAGATTCATTGACCGCCAATACTCATGAACGGCTTGTAATTCTTCTAAAGAATAATCAAAAAGATTTACACGTTTTGCAAGCTTTAATTGGTTTAATAAATTGACTTCCAATAATTGAGAGTCATTTTTATTTAATTCATGGTTCAAAACATAGTTTAATACTCGATTATAAACGCTTGCCGATAATTCGTTAATGATCTCTATTTCAAATGTTTTTTCATACGTAACTGCCATTTCATTTTCACTCCTTTTAAAGTTTGTCAGGTAAATATTTCCGTATATATTCTTCTAAGGCTTGATCCATAACTTCTTTTACGTTTCCGCCATTCTTTGCTGTTTCGATTTTTATGATATGGTGCAAGTCAGCACGAACACGAACCGTCTTATCTCCCATTATATCTTTTTTTGCACTGATTGGTGTATCATTTCGTTTTGCTTTTTGTGCGCCTAAATTTCCCACAATCACTCACTTCTTTCTATTTCTTCTTATTCTTATTTTATCATCAACAATCACAAATCACAAGTGATTTGTGATTAATCACTTGTGATTTGTGATTCTATTCTTTTTCATTTTCTAACTGAATGATTCGCTCAACCATTTCAAAAAATACGTTCTCATACATAGATAAGACTTTTTTGTCATAGCCTTTATGTTCTGTAATGCCGTTCTTAGACCAGGTACTTACTTTATTACTTCGCTTGATAATATTTTGGAAAACCAAATTATCTTCTTTATGTTCGTTGTACAGTTCTTCCAGGTTCGATTTTATCGTTGCGCTGTCCGTATCAACTAAATAAGGAACAAAACCGATCATATCTAGTCCAGGGTTAAACTGTTCTTGTAAATCAATCAAATAGGAAATATAGTTTTGAATGTTGTTTGTACTTTCTTCTTCTGCTTGTAAAGGGATCATAACGTAATCACTTGCCACGATTGCATTATTTGTATAAACGCTTGGCGTTGGTACAGTATCAATAATAATGAGATCATAGTCACTTTTTAAAGGTTCTAACAGAGTAGCAAGCAATCTACTTTCATTTTCAAACGTCCATGAGCGAGTTAATTTTGGCAGTAACATCAAATCAAACGTGCCAGGTATCAAATCTAAATTATCAGTCAAATGAACAATAGAAGAAGCCAAGTTTCCATTTTTCAAGCCTTCGTAAAAATTAACACGTGGCAATTCTACCTTAAAAGTTTTTGCTAAGTCTTTTGTCAATGTTGCTTGTAAGTCCTTATCGATCATTAAAACTTTTAAATTCAATTTGTCTGTCAAGTAAGCAAACATAGTTGATAATTTTGACTTTCCAACACCACCTTTAAAGTAATTATTCAAGATAATTCTTCAAAACTACTGATTGATTCATAACTCAACGCTTTACCTTCACTAATTATAAATCGAGTTAAAGTCTCAAAATCCATCTCTAATTCAACCCTCACTACACTTTTTATGATTATTATGTAAAAAATTGCTTTTTAAAATATATAAAAACATGGTGACTTACACATGAAGAATGCTTATAACAAATTTCAAACTATATTTTTCAATACACTTTACATTCTAACATGGTAAACTCCTCGTTTCCGATATCATTATATCAAAAATTTCACCAAAAAATATATCTCTTTGAAAGCTTGGCTTTTGAAAACATTTTATCATAATGCATAAAGTGAGTAAAACTACTGAAAAATGATAAGTACTTTTGTATCAAATTCAGAACTCACACTTCAATCGACCATTCTGGTGGTATTAGAGGTGGGGACGTTTCTATTCCCACAAACTCCTTGTCAATGGAAACAAACACGTACCCACAGGGTAAATGGAAATAGAATTGGATAATTTCTAGCTATCACTTCTACTCACTCCAAAAAATTCCTCACTCTGATACTTCCCCACCTCAATACAAAAAGCCTTGCAATCAAGGCTTTTCATTATCCCTTTCGTTCAAAGTTTTCTAGGCTTTTACGAGCAGAGCAACACACTCCACGTGATGCGTTTGCGGGAAGAGGTCAACGGGTTGGACTTTTTTGAGTTTATAGCCTAGCTCTTCATAGCGCTTGATGTCACGCGCCATGGTAGCAACGTTACATGAGATGTAGGTAATTTTCTCTGGTTGCATGGCAACACTTGATGTGATAAAACTTTCGGTCAAGCCTTTTCTCGGGGGATCGACTAAGATAACATCGGGTTTGATACCTTTCTGACGCCACTCCTTCATGGCATCTTCTGCTGTTGCACAGATGTAGTTGGCATTTGTGATACCGTTACGCTTAGCATTTTCCTTAGCATCTTGAACAGCGGAAGCGACCACTTCAACTCCGTAAACTGCCTTTACCTTTTTGGCAAATGAAAGACCAATTGTCCCAATACCTGAGTAAGCATCAATCACCACGCTATCTGATGCCAAATCTGAAAAATCAATGGCTACTTGATAGAGTTGCTCAGCCATTTCGGTATTGACTTGATAAAAAGATTGAGCTGAAATAGCGTAACTATTTCCTAACATACTATCGGTGATAGTATCCTGACCATAAAGTGTTTTAAAGTCTTTTCCAAAAATCGCATTAGTATTTTTATCATTGATATTCTGAATGACTGACAATAAGTTAGGAAAGGCTTTCACTAACTGCTCAATGACTTGCTCAATACGGAAAATTTTAGGACGCGTCGTTACTAAGACCAACATGAGCTGCCCTGAATAATGGCCACGACGAACCACAATATTACGAATCAAGCCTGTCTGCTCCTTTTCATCGTAAGGCTTAAGGTCAAAACGACGCAACAAATCTCGTGTCGCTAAAATCAAGCGGTCAATTTCCTTGTCCTGAATATAGAAGTCTTCAATAGGGATCAAGTCATGCGAATTTTTACGGAAGAAGCCTGTTTCCAACTGACCCTTAACACGACGCACAGGTACCGCAGCTTTATTACGATAAGCAAGAGGTGCTTTCATTCCTAACGTTTTAGGAATATCAATAGCTGAAATTCCTGCAATCTTATACAAACTATCTTTAACCTGCTTAGTTTTAAAGTCAAGCTGGGCACCATAGGTCAGATGCCCTAGATCTGCAATACCAGATCTCAAGTATGCCAAATCAACATTTTGATTACGATGCTCTGAATAAGACAAGTATTCCTCAACCTTACCGTACCCCATTTTCTTATTGAGCTTGAGCACCCGCATACGAATACGTTCCCCTGGAAGTGCATTGTCAATAAAAAAGACTAAACCATCAACCTTAGCTACTCCAGCTCCTTCATGGCTTAAATCAATAATATCAACCTCAACAATACTATTTTTAACTAACATTCTTCCCCCTTAGTTTTCTTCTACAAGAATCATTCACTGCTCTCTATTATAGCATATATAACTAAAATTTATGGTCTATCATAAAAAATAAAGATTATCCAAATAATTCCGTAACTGATATCCTATTAGTAATTACTTTTTAAGGAGAACGATATGCCAAATTTAACAATACATACGATTGAGACTGCACCCGATGAGGTTAAAGATACGCTAAGAACGGTTGAAAAAGATAACGGTGGCTATATTCCAAACTTAATTGGACTACTAGCTAATGCCCCTACTGCTTTAGAAACTTATCGTACAGTAGGTGCAATCAATCGACGCAACTCTCTGACACCAACCGAGCGCGAGGTTGTTCAAATTACTGCCGCTGTAACTAACGGCTGTGCCTTCTGTGTAGCAGGGCACACAGCTTTTTCCATCAAGCAAATCCAGATGCCACCAAATCTTCTTGAAGCACTCCGCAATGCCACACCAATTGAAGATGATCAAAGATTAGATACCTTAGCAAAATTCACCATTGCTGTGATTAATACCAAAGGTGCTGTTGGAGATGAGGCTTATAAGGACTTCCTTGATGCAGGCTTTACGGATCAAAATGCCCTTGACGTTATTTTGGGCGTCAGTCTAGCCACTCTCTGCAACTATGCTAACAATTTAGCCCAAACCCCAATCAATCCCGAGCTAGCAGCTTACGCTAAATAATAAAGGAGAAAACCTGCCTATGACTTATTTTTCAACCGAATTTATCACTTGGTTAGACCAACATGCAGATCAACTGGATCAGGAGTCAGGAGAACTCGCAGATCAATTACTCAAAAAAATTGCTCAGTTTAATGTGTTTAAAATCGGAGTTCCTAAAAAACTCGGTGGACTTGGTGGCGATAAAACAGATGTTATTGACCTTCTATCTGAGCTAGCTGAACATTCTCTCACAGCTGCTTTTATCTCATGGGGACATCGTACCTTCATTGAATATATCCTTGCTAGTCCCAATCCTTATCCACGTCAAACCTGGCTAAAAGACCTCCTCGATGGAGAGATTGCTGGGGGAACGGGTTTATCAAATGCTGTCAAATACCTGTCTAACATTGAGGAATTGAACGTCACCATTAGCCAAGAAGGAGATGAGTTCTACCTTGATGGCCGCCTGCCTTGGGTGACTAACCTGCGTTCAGATCGTTTTCTAGCTGTTTTTGCGGCTGGCTTTAAGGGTAATCGCAAGCCTTGGATTTTAGTTATCCCATCTACGGCAGAACACCTCACCCGTTCTCCTGATTTAGAGTTTGTCTCCCTACAAGGTGCTAATACAGCTGCTCTTAGCTTCAACCATGTCAAACTAGATAAGAACTGGGTCTTATCTACAGATGCTCCTGACTATATTGCACAAACTCGACCAAGTTTTCTAGGTTTTCAATTTGGGCTAGCACTGGGACTCGCTAAACGCTCACTATCAGAAGTCCAAAATAGTCTGAATAGTAACCGAAGCGTTCTAAAAAATGACTATCAAACGACCCTAGCACAATTAGAAGCGATTCAAGGCGACCTATTCCAAGGGTTAAAACGTGACAATTACTTTATCCAACACCCTAAAGAACTCTTTCAACTACGTATTGATATTGTCGATGTTGTTTCAGCAAGCCTACTCCTAGAGTTACAAGCTAGCGGAGGTCAAGGTTACTTTAAGCAATCTTCTTCTAGTTTTATCCGTCGTTGGAATGAGGGAGTCTTTTTACCAATTGTCACACCAAGCGCCGTGCAACTTCGCCATATCTTAGCTAAAGCGTAAAGTAAGTGAGACGGCTTATGACAGCATTCCTATCAAATATTCCACTTGCCATAACCAGCCTAATGCTAGCCCTATTTAGTCTAGCTAATTTACTTAGTGACTTTCCTAAACTATCAGGTATAGTCTATCTTTTAGCAACACTGCTTCTAAGTCTCATTACTGGCCGACTTCTATTAACTGCAAAAACATTACTAACGGAATTTGAAAACCCTGTTGTTGCCTCTAGTTTTGCTAGCTTTTTTATGAGCCTCTTTGTGTTCATAACTGCTCTACCTTTTGAACAAAGATTAAAGATAGGCTTATGGGGATTAGTTCTGATCAGCTATCTGATTTATATCGTCTGGTTTAGTGATCACTTTATTTCCCAAAAAAATCTTGATCAGATTTATCCTAGTTGGTTTGTTCTCTATGTTGGTTTAGCGATTAGTATCCCCACTAGTCCTAGTAACACTTTAGAGTTTCTTCATTTGCCAATTTTAATGGTTTCCAGTCTAGCTTGGCTCATTCTATTTGTCACCATCACTTACAGGCAGATTAAAAATCCTCTGTCCTTAACAGAAAAACCTTTATTAGCCATATACGCAGCTCCTCTCTCCCTACTGTTAACAGCTTATCTAAAACTTTTCCCAGCAGCAAATCATCCGTTGATTTTAGGGGTACTCCTGTTTTCTCAACTCCTCTATCTATTTGCACTAGTTATCTTTTTCAAACAAATAAGGAACACATTTTCCCCTATTTTTTCTGCTTTCAGTTTTCCTCTTGTTAGCAGCATAGGCGCTTTAAAAGCTAGTCTCCCTCTTTTTAACTATCACCAATCCATACTAATACTTTATACAGTAGAACTCCTTCTTGTTATTACTATCATTGGTTTCCTTACCTATAATGTTTTCAAGTTTTTTAGGCAAAAATCCCTAAAAATACTCCATGCTTCTATAATAAATAAAAATAAATGAGATAATAAAAAACTCTAAACTTCGATTCACATAGAAGTTTAGAGTTTTTTATCTAACGAAATCCTAAGTCAGCTAATTCCTTTTGATAACTATCAAAATCAATCAACAGACCTTGACCTCCATAAATATCATAATCATCTACCCAATCACCATTTTCTGGAATTGTTGTTCGCTCGATTCCTTTTTGACCACTTGAAATAACAGAAAGACCATTTTGTACAATGAAAGAATAAGGAACATTCGTTGAGGTTAAGGCAAAAATCGTTCCCAAAGCTGTTGATCCTGTAAATAGTTTTGTTGGATTTTTTAACTGTGTCATAACAGCTTGCATGACTTGTTGTTGACGCTTCGTCCGACCAAAATCACCCTCATCATCTTTTCTAAAACGAGCATAATTCAGTAAAGTCCGTCCATCCATGTACTGTGTTCCAACTTTGATAGTTTGATTAGGAACTACACCATCCTTCATATTAAGATCATCAGGCACCTCGACCTTATCCACTTCTTCTCCATCTACAGTAGCAAATTGTGCATCAATTTTGACACCATTTGGAAATAGAGCATCAATAGCTTCTGCAAAGGTTTCAAAATCAACCATAGCATAATATTTAATATCAATATCAAAATTACGCTTTAAAGTTTCTCGTAGTAATTCTGCACCTTGGTTATCATTTTGTTCCCCAATATTAAAAGCCGTATTCAGTTTATTGTCAACTGTATAATCATCGGCACTGACACCTTCAATATTGACCAAAATATCTCTCATGAAGCTAACCATTTTTATCTTGCCATCTTCATTTCCAATATTAACAACCATAATGGTATCTGCTCTAGCATCTGTTGACTGCTCAGTTACTCGCTTATCAGTTCCCATAATTAAAATATTGGTGCCATCACTGGTTTCCTCTCCATTAAAAACTTCAACAACCGCAGCCTTATGATTAGCTTCAGCTTCTTGTTGCGCATCATTTCTTCCTTTAAAAAAGAGAAAAATCATAATGGAAATGACGGTAAGAAGAAAAAGTAAGAAACCATAAAAGAAATATTTTAATTTCTTTTTTTTCCCTGTCTTTTTGGGTGTTAGTCTTTTTTTATCCTGTTTTTTAGGAGAAACAGGTCTTGAAGAAGGAGTGTCTTTAGAATGTGGTGGAATGACACTAGTTTCCTTGTATGGTGTAAGCTGAGGCGAGGCTTGAGTTTCAGAAATGGGCAATCCCTGTCTTTTTCTATTTAGATAGTCAAATTCCTCTTTTTCCCTAGGTGTCAAATAGCTGATATTAGCCAATAAATAGTTAAACCTAAGTCGTTCATGATGATTTAGATTGGACATTTCTCACTGGTCTTTCTTATTTTTACGTTTCATTCTAATATTCGATAATTATAATTGAAAAACGGGATAATCACCTAAAATTTTATAGGAAATTCCAATTACAGCTAACTCTTCTAGAGCAAAGTCAACCAACTGATTGTTTTCATTATCTAAATCGATAATAAAGAAATATTCCCCTAGAGTTGTCTTTAAAGGGCGACTCTCAATTTTTGTCAAATCAATTCCTCGCCAAGCAAACGTAGATAGAGCCTTATAAAGTGCACCAGGTAAATTATCTGGAAGAGTTAAAGCTAAAGAAAGTTTACGATCTATTTTTTTTAGTTGAATCTCAGGCTTTTGCTCTCCCAAAACCCAAAATCTCGTAAAGTTTTCTTCCATCTCCTGAATATCATTTGCAATAATAGTCAAACCATATTCTTTAGCTGCAGCTTCTGGGGCGATTGCTGCAAAAGCTTCCTTAGGATGTTCCGAAACATATCGAGCAGCATAGGCCGTACTAGCTGTGATTTCAATCTTTGCCTCTGGATAGTGCTTTGTGATGTACTTTTTCCCTTGAGCAATGGCTTGAGGATGAGAAAATATTTTTTCAATATGTTCCCCATCATTTTTAACCATTAATTGTTGCTTAATATGCTGAATAATTTCAGCCACTGCATGAATTTTAGCTTGATGAAATAAATAATCCAAAGTTTCATGAACAGATCCCTCAATAGAGTTTTCAACTGGAACAATGGCATAGGTCACCTGATGACTTTCATAAGCCTTAATCACTTCAGTAATGTTCGAAAATGGAATTAACTCTTCTTTTGGAAAAGTTTTTAAAGCAACATTGTGTGTAAAAGAGCCACTTGGACCCAAATAGGCTATCTTCATCCAATTTCCTCTACAATTTCAGCAGGTGTTTTTCCAGATACAAGAATAACTCGGCTAGCAGCTTCTTCATACAAGGCTTGACGACGGTCAAATAAAGCTTGAAAAGCCTCCTTGGTATTGTTAACAAAAAGCGGTCTAATATTTTTTGTATCTGCTTGAATACGCTGGCGCACTGTTTCTAAATCTGCTTTTAGATAAATGGTATCCGCATTAGCAGCTAACAAGCGACGATTATGTTCACTTTCAACAACTCCACCGCCAGTTGACACAACTTGATTGGTTTTCAAAAGCTCTTCTAATACTTCCGATTCAATCTTTCTAAAAGCTGCTTCTCCTTCTTTTGCAAAAAAATCTGCAATCGGCATCCCAATACGTTCAGTGATGATAGCATCCATATCAACATAATTAGGGTCTAATAACTGAGCAATTGTGGTTTTTCCTGCCCCCATAAATCCGATTAAAATTTTAGCCATTGAGCAATGCCTCCATATGATCAAAGAACATCGGATAGCTTGTGTTAATCGCCTCCGCACGTTCCAGAATAACATCCCCATCTTTAACCAATAGACCAGCAATCGCAGCCATCATCCCAATACGGTGATCTCCATAAGTATTGATTGTTGCACCATGAAGGGCTGTTCTTCCCTCAATAATCATGCCATCCTCAGTAGGTGTAATATTTGCTCCCATAGCATTCAGGGCATCTGCAACTACTTGGATACGGTCTGTTTCTTTAACTTTTAACTCTTCTGCATCACGGATAACAGTTGTTCCCTTAGCTTGAGTAGCCAATAGTGTGATAATTGGTAACTCATCAATGAGGCGAGGAATAATGTCACCTGCAATTTCAGTCCCAACTAGATCAGAAGTTTCAACCGTAATTGTCGCTGATTTTGCAACCTCATCAACTTGCGAAAGTGTAATGTTACCATTCATACTCTTAATCACATCAATGATACCTGTACGAGTTTCATTGATCCCAACATTTTCCAAAACAACTTTAGAATTTGGAACAATAAGTCCCGCCACTAACCAAAAGGCTGCTGAGGAAATATCTCCAGGAACAGTGACATCTTGTCCAACAAATTCTTGCCCCCCTGAAATACGAATCTCTTTATCATTGACAGAAATCTCTCCACCAAACTGAACAATCATGTCTTCAGTATGATTACGCGTTTTTTCTTTTTCAATGATAACACTCTCTCCCTCAGCTTGTAGCGCTGCAAAAATCAAGGCTGACTTCACTTGAGCAGAAGCAACAGGTAGATGGTAGTGAATTGGTTTTAGGGTTTTACTTCCACGAATCTGCAAAGGAGGTAAATCACATTCGGTTTGCCCTGAGATTGTTGCTCCCATCTGAGACAAAGGGATAGTCACTCGATCCATTGGACGTTTGGATAAACTATCATCTCCAAACATCTTTGCTTCAAAATCTTGTCCCGCTAAAACACCTGAAATCAAGCGAATAGACGTTCCTGAATTTCCCATGTCTAAGGCATTTTTAGGGGCTTTTAAACCATCAAACCCAACTCCATGAACCTTGACAATCTCACCATCATCCTCAATTCTTACGCCTAAATCACGAAAGACTTGCATGGTTGAAAGGACATCCTCACCACGTAGAATATCACGAACAGTCGTCACACCTTTAGCTAGACTACCAAACATGATTGATCTATGGCTAATGGATTTATCTCCAGGAACACGAATTGTTCCTTTCAGTTGTCTTGCATTCGTCTTTAACTTCATCTCATACACTCCAAAATCTATAATTATAACTATTCTATCATAAAACAAGGCATTTTATCTTAATTTCTCTTGTTTTTTAGTATTTTATGAAGAATTTTTTGGGGTCTACAATAAAAGGAGTTGAGACCTATTATCCAACTCCTTCCTCTCTTATTTAACAAGTTCTTGCAAAGGGGCAAATACAATTTTTTCAATATCTGCTATGTAAACGGACAAACGTTGTTGTTGATCAAAATAATTTTTCAAAATTGAATTAGCTTCAATTTTTTGTCCCAACTCCATCATGGCTGTCTGATCTTCTTGGCTAGGCATTTGTCCTGTTTGCATTAACCCTTGCATTTTTTCTTGCATGGCTACAAAGTCTGACCACAAGCTTTTGGCAGCTGAATCAGCTTCAATTTGTTGTTTCGCTTCTTCTACCGCCTTATATTCCGGTAATAGACGGATACCACGTTCTAATTCATTTGCTAAATCATAGACATTCGTTGACATACTATTTCTCCTTTAAATTGTTACACGATAAGACGTGTTTTCTGTAATCACTTTTTGTGCATGTTTCAAATCTTTTTCATTCTTAAATGAAATTTGAAGTATGCCGTGGATGTCTTCTCTATTCTCTTCATTGATATGAACATTAACCAGAGACGTTCCTCTCAAGAGTTCTAGAATATGCAAAATGACATCTTCTTCATCTGGAACATCAACAAAAAGATCATAAGAGCTATCAACTCCTCCACGTTTATGGATTTCCATTTCTTTTCTAGTTTTTCGACCATGATCAAAAAATGACCATATTCCTTCTTCGTCACCTTTTTCAATTAATGACGCCACTTTATCTAAGCGTTCTTTAAAATCCTCAATACGATTAAGCACAGCAGCCTTATTAGTCAACAAAATGCTTGTCCACATGCTTGGTTCACTCTCTGCAATCCGTGTCATATCACGAAAGCCCCCTGCAGCAAAGTGATTGGTCATTTCATGGAGTTTTGCATAATCACCTGCCTGCTCCATCAAACTCGAAGCAATGATATGGGGAAAATGACTAATTTGACTAGTCACATTATCATGCTCTTTAGGATCAATCTCTACAAAACGCGCTTGCAACCCAGACAAAACCTCTTTTAAGTTAGCAATAGTATCAGGTTGTGTCATTTCTGAAGGGGTAAAAATATAATAAGCATTTTCAAAAAGGGTGACATCTGAGGCTATTACACCTGATTTATGACTACCCGCCATGGGGTGACTTCCCACAAATTGAACAGGACGCCCTTTCAGATAGTGATCGGCTGCTGTAACGATGTCAAGCTTAGTTGATCCAGCATCTGTAATGATAACATTTGATTTTAAATCTAGCTCGGCTAACATTTTAATAAAAGCAATCGTCTGTTTGATAGGGACCGCTAAAATAATCACATCAGCCCTGGGAGCAAATGAAGCAAAATCATCCGTCGCCTCATCAATAATCCCTCGCTCTAGTGCAATATCACGAGACTCACTGGAGCGATTATAGCCGAGAATTTTATAATTTGGGTGAGCTCGCTTTATCCCTAAAGCCATCGAACCACCAATCAAACCTAAGCCTGCTATATAAATAATTTTTTCTTCCATTTTTACTCCAATTAGCTCATTCAACGCTTAATATTAAACTTTTATACACTAGAACCCTTTAACATAAGCATTGTGACGCGCTACTGCATCTTTTAACTCTTCAAGATTATCTGATGAAAACTTATCCAAAATCTCTGTCGCCAACACTGTTGCTACAACATTCTCCATCACTACGCCTGCTGCTGGAACAGCCGTTGGATCAGAACGTTCTACGCTCGCTTTATACGGCTCATGTGTCTCAATATCTACACTCATCAGAGGCTTGTAAAGAGTTGGAATAGGCTTCATCACGCCTCTCACAACAATAGGTTGACCATTCGTCATACCCCCTTCAAAACCACCTAAATTATTAGAAGTACGTGTATAACCTGTTTCTTCAGACCAAACAATCTCATCCATGACCTCAGACCCTGGACGGTAACCCGCTTTAAATCCTACACCAAATTCAACACCTTTAAAAGCATTGATAGACACAACACCTTGGGCTAACTTGGCATCTAATTTACGATCCCATTGAACATAAGAACCTAAACCAACAGGAACACCACCAACAACCGTCTCAATGACACCCCCAATGGTGTTACCTTCTTTTTTGATACGATCAATATAATCCTTGATTTCCTGTTCACGCTCTTGATTAACAATAGATACTTCCGATTTTCTAGCCAATGCTTTGATCTCAGAAACAGTTAGATTATCTGGAACGTCAATTTCGATGCCACCAAAAACAACAACATGGCTAGCAACTTCCATTCCAAGCTCTTCTAACAAACGCTTAGCCACTGCTCCTACTGCGACACGCATAGTCGTTTCGCGCGCACTAGAGCGCTCTAAGCTATTTCTAAGGTCTGAAAATCGGTATTTCATCCCCCCAACAAGATCCGCGTGCCCCGGGCGAGGTTTCGTTAACTTACGAATAGATTTCTTCTTTTCTTCAATATCTGCTGCTGACATAATCTCTGTCCAATTTTTAAAGTCACGGTTTGTGACATTTAACGTAATCGGACTGCCCATTGTTAAACCATGACGAACACCTGATGTGATTTCGACTTGATCTGACTCAATCTTCATACGTCCACCACGTCCGTAACCACCTTGGCGACGTTTTAGTTCAGCATTGATATACTCAGCTGTTAGAGGAAGACCCGCTGGCACCCCTTCAATAATAGCGGTCAAACGAGGACCATGTGATTCACCTGCTGTAAAATATCTCATTTATTTCTCCAAATATTCTCTCATTTCTTCAAGTGGAATTTGGTTAATGGCTGCTTGACCAAGTTCTGGAACAATGACCGTCTTAATTGATTTTCCACGTGCTTTTTTATCATGCGTCAAAGCCTGATATAATTTCTCTCTATCCCACGGCTCATAATCTGTTGGCAAGCCAAACTTAGCACACATTTGGGTAATCTCATCCGTTATCCCTACTGGCATCAATCCCTTTTTCTCTGCAACACGGGATATCTGAACCATACCAATGGCAACTGCTTCACCATGCATGACTTTACCATAACCTGCTGTTGTTTCAATTGCATGACCAATCGTATGCCCGAAGTTGAGGTAAAGACGCGTACCATTGTCTAATTCATCTTCTACTACAACCTTGCGCTTCACTTGACAGGAATGATAAATGATACTTTCAGCGTGTTCCAAGATTCCTTCAATAGATCCATCCATACTTTGTAACTCTTCCCAGAGTTCTAAATCATCAATTAATCCATATTTGACAACTTCTCCCATTCCTTCGATGAGTTCTCTTTTTCCAAGAGTATTTAAAGTATTTGGATCTATTAAAACCCCATCAGGCTGAGTAAAAGTTCCCACAGAATTTTTTGCATTAGGAGTGTTAACACCTGTTTTACCACCAATAGAACTGTCCACTTGTGCTGTCAAACTAGTAGGAATTTGTAAAAAATGAATCCCTCGCATATAGGTCGATGCGACAAAACCAGCTAAGTCTCCAACAACACCTCCACCAAGTGCCACAATCCCATCACTACGAGTCATACCATTTTTAAACAAAAAATCATAAGCTTTGTTGACTGTGGTTAGATTTTTCTGTGCCTCACCTTCTAAAAAGTCAAAGACAGCTACTTCAAATCCTGCATCTTCAAAACTTAGCTTTACTTTTTCAGCATATAAACTACCTACATGATTATCCGTAATAATAACGACCTTTTGAGGTTTCCATAACTGTGCTGCCCACTGACCTGACTTTGCCAAGGAACCACGTTCTACAATAATATCATAAGGATTATGAGGAAGATCAACTCTTACTTTCATCATAGTACTTCCTTCCTTTTTAATTTCTTTTATATTGTTCTTCTAAAGCTGCCCAAATTTTGTCTGTTGGCATTTCTTGTCCAGTCCATAATTCAAAGGCTGCGGCCGCTTGAAATAATAACATTCCTAACCCATTGATAGTTTGACGCCCTTGGGACTTCGCTAAGGCTAAGAAAGGTGTTTCAAAGGGTTGGTAAATGACATCTGCAACCAAAAGATTTGTGTGAAATTGCATCTCTTCTGACACTACCATTGATTGACCATCCATACCGACACTTGTCGCATTGACTAAAAGATCTGAGGCATCTGCTTTTTCTTGAATCAAAGCTTGCTCTTCAATCGGTAAAACCTCAATCGTAACACCTGTTTTATCAGTAAAAAGTTTGGCACGCTCACGAGTTTCATCCAAAAACTGACTTTGGTTGAAAATGGTTATCTTTTGAGCACCGTTAAGAGCGGCTTGAGCAATGATAGCAGTCGCTGCACCACCACCTCCAAGAATGGTCATCACTTTTCCCTCAACAGAAAAATCTGCAAATGTCGCTAAACTCTTAAAAAATCCAAGCCCATCTGTATTATAGCCATAAAGTTTTCCTTCACGATTAACAACTGTGTTAACCGCTCCAATAAGCTCAGCGGCATCCGTCAATTCATCCAAATAAGGAATAACAGCTTGCTTGTAGGGCATTGAAATATTAACCCCAAACATATCATAACGTTTGACATTAGCTATCGTGACTTCTAGTTCCTCTTCTGGAATATCCAAAGCAACATAAACGCCATTAACACCGGTTTCGTCAAAAGCTGTGTTATGAATAAAAGGTGAGATAGAATGTTTAATCGGTCTTGCAACAACCGCAGCTAATCGCGTATGTCCATCAATTTTCATCTAAAATCTCCTTAATTTTTTTCATATTAGAAAGAGAAATTTGCCCTGGAGCAGATGCCTCATCTAGGCTGGCAAATGTCCAATCACTGCCCGTCAAAGTTCCCGACATCCGAGTTAGTTGACCTAATTTCCCCATAGACATGGTGACATAGGTTTGTTCAGGATTCAATGTCTTAAAGCCACGTGTATAATTCATAAGGTCCAGAACATCTTGCTCATTTTTAGGCATCACAGCAATTTTAACCACACGAGGGCTAACTGCAGTCAGCTCTGAAAAAACTTCCATTAAATTTTCTGGTGTTTCAACAAAATTATGATATGACAAAATTAGATTTGGAAACTCCAACATCTTATCAAAGACATTACGGTAAGAAAAATATTCAAAATCAATATATTCTGGCTGATATAGGGCATTAATATCCTTTATGATGGAAATGTATTCATCATCTGACAAAACAATATTTCCACCTTCCTTATTGGTACGCAAAGTAAAAATAATTTCAAAACCAACAAATTTTTCAAAAATAGCTGGTGCAACATGTAAAATATCATCTTTTGATAACACATCTGTCCGCCATTCAATAATATCTACACCATCGAATTTTGTGACATCAATCTGGTTAGCCTCATCTAAACTTCTAGGCATTACCGGTACTACTATTCTCATACATCAACCTTAATCGTAAATACTTTTAAATAATTACTACTTTCATCATTTTTATTATAGGTGAAATCAGCTGGCAACTGATTTAAAGAGTGATATCGGTGTTTGGTCTGACCAAATCCTTTATCCAATTGTTTTTTAAATTGTTCGACAGTCATATTTGAAGCGTTTGTAGAAGCAATAATCGTCCCTTTAGGCGATAAAATTTCCACTGCCTGCGTAATTAACTTATGGTAATCTTTCACTACCGAGAATGTCTGCTTTTTGTTACGAGCAAAACTAGGAGGATCGATAACAATCATATCAAAACACAACCCTTTTCGCTTTGCGTACTTAAAATATTCAAAAACATCCATCACAACAAATTGGTGCTGATCAGTAGATAACCCATTGGCTAAAAAATGTGCTTCAGAAAGTTCTCGTGATCGCTTTGCCAAATCAACTGAAGTTGTTTTAGTCGCTCCCCCCATGGCTGCTGCTACTGAAAAAGCTGCTGTATAAGAGAACATATTGAGAACTGACTGTGACTGTGCTAAACCGTCCACTAAACTAGCTCTCACATCATGTTGATCAAGAAAAATCCCTGTCATCAGCCCATCATTAAGAAAAACACTATAAGCTACACCATTTTCTAAAACCGTAAAAGTTTGCGGACTTTCTTGTCCAAAAAGATGGGCAGACTCATAATCTAATCCCTTAAAACGAATTTTCTCATAGGCTCCACTGACTTCTGGAAAAATATTTTGAAAAGCTTTACAGATTATCTCTCGCAATTGATAAACATAAGGGTTGTACCAAGAAAATAGAGCATAATCGTTATATAAATCAATACTTATACCACCAAAATCATCTCCATCCTGGTTAAAGACACGATAGGCAGTTGTTAAATCTGAATGACTATAGCTTTTTCGCTTTTCTTTGGCCCGACGAAATAACTCCTCAAAGTAGGCTTGATTTAAATCAACTTTATTTTTATTAATAAACCAGCCCACTCCTTTATTTTGCTTAGAAAGATAAGCTGAACCTAAAAGATGTCCTTTTTCAGAATACAGTGCGACTACTTCATTGTCGAAAGAAAGATTTGGATAACATTTACCATCTAATAGCTGAATGCCTGATTTCAGGTTTCTTTCAGCCAAATGACCTACAACAAGTTTTTTCATATTTTCTATTATACCATAATATTATCAGACTTTTCATAGCAAATTAACCCTTCTATCCACTCCTCACTATATTTTTATGTTATAATCATAGACGAGATTTTAATTTAGGAAATTTTCTAAAAGGACGTTACTCAGTGAAAAAGATAATAAACCATTTTTATCAAGTTATGAGCACTCGATTCGGCTTCATACTATCGCTCTTATTCTTTTATTGGCTAAAAAGTATGTGGGCTTATAATATTGATTTTAACTTAGACCTTGATAATGTTTATCAACTATTTTTGACCATTATCAACCCCATCCCCCTTAGTTTACTATTTTTAGGACTGGCTTTATATGTAAAAAATACTAAAGTATTTTATATTTTAAGCTTCTTCTTATATGCTCTCCTAAATATACTGTTAATTGCAAATGCACTTTATTACAGAGAGTTTTCTGATTTTATTACGATTACGGCTGCCCTAGCTTCAAGTAAAGTTTCAGCTGGTTTAGGAGATTCTGCTATTAATCTACTTAGACCTTGGGATTTGATCTATATCCTAGATGTCATTATTCTCATTTACTTGTATAATCGAAAAAAAGTACGCTTTGATACTAAACCTGTTAATAAACGAGCAAGTTTTGCCGTTACTGCTTTGTCTGCCTTACTTTTTTCAATCAATCTGTTCTTGGCAGAAATTGATCGCCCAGAGTTACTAAGCAGAGGTTTTTCAAATACTTATGTTGTACGAGCACTTGGGCTACCTGCATTTCTAGGATATGATGGTAACCAAACTTACAAAACACATAAGGTTCGTTCCGAAGCTGATCCTTCTGAAATAGAACCTGTTAAAGAATATGTTGCTAGCCATTATGCTAGTCCTAACTCTGACTACTTTGGCATTGGAAAAGGGAAAAATGTCATTGTTATTCACCTAGAAAGCTTCCAACAATTTCTAATTGATTATAAGCTCAAAGTAGATGAAAAAGAGTATGAGGTTACCCCCTTTATCAACTCTCTCTATCATTCTAATGAGACATTTTCTTTCTCAAACTTTTTCCATCAAGTAAAAGCTGGCAAGACATCCGATGCTGAGACCCTAATGGAAACATCACTTTTTGGGTTGAATCAAGGCTCATTTTTTGTTCAATATGGTGCCCAAAACACTCAACAAGCTGCACCATTTATTTTATCTGAAACTGGTGGATACACTAGTGCAGTTTTCCATGGAAACAGTGGTTCATTTTGGAATCGAAACAATACTTATAAAAAATTTGGCTATAATTATTTCTTTGATCAGTCTTATATGTCAACCTTAACCAAAGAAAATTCTTTCCAATATGGGCTAAATGATAAGGTTATGTTTGCAGATTCTATTAAATACCTCGAACATCTACAACAACCTTTTTATACAAAATTCATTACAGTATCTAATCATTATCCTTATCAAAACCTTTCAGGAGATGATGTTGGATTCCCATTAGCACAAACAAATGATGAAACCATCAACGGTTATTTTGCTACTGCTAACTACCTTGATAGCTCTCTTAAGGCTTTCTTTGATTATCTAAAATCTAGTGGATTGTACGAGAATTCTATTATTGTGATGTATGGAGATCACTATGGGATTTCCAATTCTCGCAATACTGCTTTAGCAGAGTTACTAGGAAAAGATCCTGAAACTTGGACAGACTATGATAATGTGATGCTCCAACGAGTTCCATATATGATTCATGTCCCTGGGATGACAAAAGGATTTGTTAGTAACACTTTTGGAGGAGAAATTGATGCCCTCCCTACTCTTGAGCATGTCTTAGGAATTGACTCGAAAAACTTTATTCAATTAGGACAAGATTTACTATCTCCTGATAATAGCCAAATAGTTGCCTTCAGAACATCAGGAAACTATGTTACACCAAAATACACTGTTTACGGTGGTCGTGTTTATAATACTGAAACAGGAGTTGAAATCACCAACCCTGATGAAACAACTTCTGTTGAACTACAAACCTACAAAGAAGCTGCCGCTAAACAACTTTCTATCAGTGATGAAATACAGACTGGAGACCTCCTTAGATTTTATACAGAGAGTGGCTTAGGGACATTAGATTCAAGTAAAATTTCTTATTCTGACTCCCTAAAAGCCCTCAAACAAATAGAAAAGGAAAAAGGAGATCAATCAACTAGTCTTTATAGTCAAAATGGTAATAAGTCAACACAAAACTTATTCAAAGCACCGAGTTATCTAGAATTACATAAAAATGATTCAGAAGTTAGCTCCAGCTCCACATCTGAATCATCTAGCACTAATAATCAAGAGTAAAACTATCTCTAACTAAAAAAAGTCGTTCTTAACTTAAAAAGAACGACTTTTTTAGTTGGCTTTATTCAGCACGTTTCAATCCACCTGTTTTACTTCTTTCCTTCTTCAATCTAACAAGAACTATAATAAATGTTATAAAGATCATCTACATGTCAAAAAGAAAAAGCAACAGTGTTAAAAACCATTGCTTTTTTTAGTCCAGACGTTTTATTCTAAACTCTATTTAATTCATTACTTAGCTAATTTAGCCTTAGCAGCATCTGCAAGAGCTGTGAAAGCTGCAGCGTCGTTAACTGCTAAATCAGCAAGCATTTTACGGTTTACTTCAATTTCAGCTAATTTCAAACCGTGCATCAATTGTGAGTATGACAAACCGTTCATACGAGCAGCCGCATTGATACGAGTGATCCACAATTTACGGAAATCACGTTTTTTCTGACGACGATCGCGGTATGCATAGTAGTATGAGTTCATTACTTGTTCTTTCGCTGTGCGGAACAAGATATGCTTAGCTCCATAATAACCTTTTGCAAGTTTTAGAATACGTTTACGACGTTTGCGTGATACAACGCCACCTTTAACACGTGCCATTTATATTTTCCTCCAAATAATTCTGTTCTAATAATCTACATATCAATCCAACTGACTTCTTAACGAAGACGAGTAAGCATTGATTTAATACGTTTGAAATCTCCTGCACTTACCATTGAAGCTTTGCGAAGATGACGACGTTGTTTCTTAGTTTTACCGTGGAAACGGTGTGAAGTATAAGCGCGGAAGCGTTTCAATCCACCTGAACCTGTACGTTTGAAACGTTTAGCTGATGCGCGGTGTGTTTTTTGTTTTGGCATGTTAATTTTCTCCTCTTAAATAATAGTTAACAATTGACAATTATTTTTTGTCAGGAATTGGTGCAAGTTGCATAAACATTTGACGGCCATCCATCTTAGCGCGTTGCTCAATAATCGCAATATCTTGCGTTGCTTCAGCAAAATCTGCCAAGACCTTTGCTCCAATTTCTTTATGAGTAATCATACGGCCCTTAAAGCGAATAGACACTTTTACTTTATTTCCTTTTTCAAGGAACTTACGACCGTTACGAAGCTTTGTCTCAAAGTCTCCTTTATCAATAACAGGACTTAGACGAACTTCTTTAACTGTTACAACACTTTGCTTTTTGCGTTGTTCTTTTTGTTTCTTCTGATACTCAAACTTGAACTTACCATAGTCCATGATTTTCGCAACGGGTGGCTTAGCCTGTGGTTGAATCAAAACCAAATCGACATTCGCATCATCTGCAAGTGCTTGAGCTTCAGCCAACGGTTTAATCCCTAATTGTTCACCTTCAAGACCAATCAGACGAACTTCACGAACGCGAATCTCGTCGTTAATGAACAAATCTTTCTTAGCTATGTTCTTCACCTCTTCATTTTTTTAGAGAAAAACGAAAGCGGACCTGATAAATCAAGCCCGCACACATAATATTCCCAAAGGAATCTTGACATGTTGGGCCAGACAACCTTAGTCGCAAGGCGAGAAGTTCTCACTTCTGCTTTTCTCATTAAGAATATTCTACCAAACATCTTAATGCATGTCAATGATTTTTTTAGCTTTTTCTGAAATAAATTCCACCACACCCTCAATACTGATACCTGTTGTATCAAAAACAATGGCATCATTAGCTGCTTTTAAGGGAGAAACCTTACGATGACTATCTTTATAATCTCGTTCAGCGATTTCCTTTTTCAATGATTCTAAGTCTGTTGTAATCCCTTTTTCTAAATTTTCTTTATAGCGACGTTCTGCTCGCTCATCCACTGAAGCTACCAAGAAAATTTTCAATTCCGCATCGGGTAAAACAACGGTCCCAATATCACGTCCATCCATTATAATAGCACCATCTTTAGCAATCAGCCGCTGTTGTTCAACTAATTTTTCGCGAACTTCAGAGATGGCCGCTACCCAAGAGACATTGTTTGTCACATCATTATCACGAATAATGTCCGTCACGTCTGTCTCTCCTACAAAAACTTTCTGTAAACCTGTAGTGGATCGTTGGAAAGAAATAGGATTTTTATCTAATTGAGATAAAATACTTGGTGTATCTTTTTCTGTTAAATGATTTTTTAAAGCTAAATATGTTGCTGAACGGTACATTGCTCCAGTATCTAAATAAGTATAGCCAAGATTGTTTGCAATAATCTTGGCTACTGTACTTTTTCCACTAGAGGCAGGACCGTCAATTGCAATTCTAATTTGTTTCATGACTACCTCAAACTTTATCTTTAGTTGACATTGACCACATCACCTGGATTAGCATACCATGTTCCACCAGGTCCTGTCATCATATTAGGGTTTAGAGCATAAAGTTGCTCTAAAGAAATACCTGCTCGTGCGGCAATTGAAGCAGCACCTTCACCAGCATTAACAGAAATTGTTGCGCCCGTTGAGTTTGTAGATGGAGCTGCATAGGCTCCAGTTGTCTGATCTGCATACGGATCAACATATTCTTCTGAGGAAGATTCTACAACTGTTTCTGTGGAACTCGATGAAGTGCTTGATGAGGCACTTGATGATTTTTTCTTCTTCTTGCTACTTGTACTAGATTCCACTGAACTTTCTTCTGTTGTAGTAGATTCTTCTGTTGTTGAGCTTGCAGCCTCACTAGAAGATGAACTTGCAGCAACTGACGAGGTAGATGCGCCATAAAATCCATCAGTTGCATCCTTACTTCCACCACCGTTAGAAGTATATAAAACCACTATAAAAATAGCTAAAACAATAGCAAAAAATATCCCCAACAAAGCTGTTAGAACAGGAGTACTAATTACTTTTGAATTTTTAGACTTCTTTGTTTTATCCTCTGCTACTTCTGCCTCTTCGTAAAGTTCTTCTTCCCATGGTTCTTTTGCCATGATTTCCCCCTTGTTAAAAATAAAATTTAATATTAAAATGATACTATGAAAGTAACAATTATTCCAGAAAAATGTATCGCATGTGGACTATGTCAAACTTATTCAGATAATTTTGATTATTATGACAACGGCATTGTCAAGTTTGTAAATTCAGATGACCTGCAACTAGAACTTCCAGATAAAGATTCCACTGTCTTGGCTGTCAAAAACTGTCCAACAAAAGCACTGATTTCTCATTAGTGCTTTTTATTTTTGATAATGATCAAAATAATCTAGCTTAATAAAATTATCTAGTAGTTCCACCTCACCTATAAATTTCGGATGAACAGCTAAAGCATCTAAAAAATATTTTTTAGGCCACTTCCTCATATAAAATATTTTACCTTTCGGATACTTATCTGTAATAAACATTAAGCTGTGCTTTGTAACTTCTATTTTTTTAATAGATGCTATCATTATCCTCGAAGGTGTAAAAATACTAAGTGAAACAACCTTCACTTCCTCATCTTCAATAATGAAGTAACGATGAAATCCGATACCCGCTAAAATGACAAATATAGCAAATAGTATAAACAATTGGTACGGAATTTTCGTACGCTCATATAATAAAGATAGGCCTAAAAATATGGGTGTAATCGCAATAGACCAATAGACAATCATCCAAGAAAGCTCTGGTTGCCAATGATAACGGATTTTACCAAAAATTTTTATCACAGGTATAACCTCCATTAACCTCTATTCTATCATATTTATTGTGTTTTAAAAAGGTTAATCTTTAAAAGTTGAAATGCCAATAATAACCTCTACTGCTTTTTCCATAGTCTCTAAGCTGACAAATTCAAAGCGACCATGCATATTTTCTCCCCCAGCAAAGATATTTGGTGTCGGAATCCCCATAAAAGAAATTTTAGATCCATCAGTACCACCTCGGATTGGCTCAATAATCGGTTTAATAGCTAAGTCTTCCATAACATTTTTTGCGATTTCTACACAAACCATATTATGCTCGATTACCTTTTTCATATTATAGTATTGATCTTCTATCGTTAAAAGCACTCTATCTTGTTCAAACTGAGCATTAAAATGTTTAGCTATTCTAGCTAATTCAGATTTTTTAAATAAAAAGTCATCTTCTTCAAAATCTCTTATAATGTAGCTAGAATGTGCTTCCTCAACGGTTCCTTCAATAGCTAGTAAATGGTAAAAACCTTGACTCCCCTCTGTCTTTTCAGGTCGCTCACTTTCAGGAAGTAAGTTATGAAAATCCACAGCTAGTTGAAGAGCATTGATCATTTGATTTTTAGCCGTTCCTGGATGAACATTACGTCCTTTAAAGACAATATCTGCTCCTGCTGCATTAAAAGTTTCATACTGTAACTCTCCAAGTGGGCCACCATCAACTGTGTAGGCAAAGTCAACATCAAAATCTTTAACATTGAACTTATTCGCACCAACACCAATTTCTTCGTCTGGACCAAATCCAACTCTAATTTCACCATGTTGAATTTGAGGATTCTGAATTAAATAATCCATTGCCGTTAGAATTTCTGCAATCCCTGACTTGTCATCTGCACCAAGCAAAGTTGTTCCATCTGTGGTAATTAAAGTTTGTCCCATATAATTTTTGAGATTAGGAAAATCTTTTGGATCCAAACGATAATCAGAAGTCCCTAAATTAATAATTCCACCATCATAATCTGTAACCACTTGAGGATTAACACCTTCAGCATTAAAGTCAGCTGTATCCATATGAGCTATAAAACCAATTTTATGTTTAAACTGTGTACTATTAGCCGGAAGAGTTCCTACAATATAGCCATTACTTTCTAAATAATGAACATTTTGTAATCCTATAGCTTCCATTTCTGGTTTTAAAACATTTAAAGCAAAATCAACTTGACTTTGGGTAGTTGGGGTAGTATCTGACGTTTCATCACTACGTGTGTTAACCTTCACATAGGTTAAAAAACGCTCAAGTAATTTTTCTTTCATCGCACTCTCCTTTCGTTCCTATCTATTTTAAGCTATATTTAGACTTTAGTCAAAAAGAAAATGCCTTTTCCGAAGGATATACCAATTAAAAAAGAGAAGACCTTGGTAGTCTTCTCTTACTTTATCATCTATTATTTAAAAAACCCATCCTAATAGATTTATACATAGTAATCGTAATACTTTTTAATACCACTAAAAATACCATTTACTAACTTATTTTGATAATTTTCTTGTTTTATTTTATTGGCTTCTGACACATTCGACATATAACCTAACTCTAATAATACTGCTGGAGCAGTCGTTTCACGTAAGACTGCGAAAGTATCTCTTTGAACTCCTCTATTCAAAGCACCAGTATTTGCTACTATTTCAGACTGAAGTGCTTGAGCAAGGTAATTGCTTCTGGAAAGGCGTTCACTGTTATTGTGAAACTCCTTATTGATCGCCGAAGGATATTCTGCATAAGATTGGTAGTAATAGGTCTCAACACCATTTGTCGCTGAATTTGTTGAAGCGTTAAAATGAATACTAATAAAAAGATCAGAATTAGATGAATTAGCTTTTTTTGATCTATCTAAAAGATCTAAGAAACCATCACCTGTACGTGTCAATACAACTTGATAACCTGAATTCTCAAGTATTGTTTTTAATTTTTCTTGAACCTGTAAATTCAAAGATTTTTCCGTTTGACCAAAATATACAGCACCTGGGTCGCTCCCTCCATGTCCCGCATCTAGGTAAATTACCTTATTTATGACAGAATAATCCCCTTGTGAAGCAGATGTTGAAGGGTGCTTCATTGATTCTAAAATATAATTCCCTAAGTTAAATCCTTTTGTAGAGCCGTCTTGATAATCAATATAGGTATGAATCGTGTAGCTTCCATCAATATACTTATGATTAGCTGTATCAACAGTAATCTGAACTTGACCATTTTTGAGGTCAGTCGCAGTATACCATTTTAAATTAGATTGATTACTTTCAGACCAAGCTGCGACACGAACAAGTTTAACCGATGGAGCTTCTGCACCCGCATCTACGACAACAGTTACTTTTCCATTTTCTTTCTGGTAGTCGCTTGTACTTACTTTAACAATAGACGTTGTCGCCAGGGTCTCTTTTGGTTTTGGTGTAGGAACCGTGTAAGTGCTTGCAGCTAATCCAACTAACTGACTACGACCACTTTCTTGTCCATAAAAATGAACGTGGTACTGACCGGTTTCTGACTTATGATTTTTAGTGTCAACTGTTACTCGATAAGTTCCATTGGCTTCCTTAGCAGCGGTGTACCAAACCAAATCATCCTGACCGTTCTGATTTGTCCATACAGGAACCTTAACCGAAGAGATGGTGCTTGGAACATTAGTGATTGTCGCAACAAAAGCTGTTTCACCTTTTGCCACAACTGACACACTTGGTTGTTTAACAGCGTCTGCTTGAGAAGGGGTAACAGTGTAGGTTGCCGTGGTCAAACCTTGTAACTGAAGACTACCTGATGCTTGACCATAAGCATGAATGTGGTACTGACCGGTTTCATTTTTATGATTTTTAGTATCAACCGTCACACGATAAGTCCCACTAGCTTGTTTGTTCGCAGTGTACCAAATCAAATCATCCTGACCATTATGATTTGTCCATACAGGAACTTTAACCGAAGAGATGGTGTTTGGAACATTAGAAATGGTGACATCAAAAACAGAAACACTTTTAGAGGATACGGTAATGGAAGGTTTAGCTGGAGCGACAACTGTCAGTTCAGTCGCATTTAAGCCCACCATACGACCACTACGATCGGCATAAGTGTGGATATTGTACTTACCATAATCGCGATGATTTTTCAATTCCACATAGGCCGCACCTAACTTGTCCGCCGTGTACCACTTAAGGTCATCCTGACCTTTAAGATCGGACCAAACTGCAATCTTAATCACTTCATCGGAACTGATCGGACGGTTGTACTGAATGGTCAAGGCTTGATCTTTTTGCGCCACACTAGTCACTGGAAGATTAGTCACATCTGCCGCATAACCTTGCACCAAAGAAAGCACCGCTGACTCACTCGTCAAACTGGTCGTGCTAGCAGTCGTACTAACGCTAGAAACTGCATTTTCTGAACTGGCTGTCACTGGCGTAGAACTTACCGAACTCGTCTCAGACGAAAGACTATTTGTTTGATAAGTACTGGTTAAACTCGCTGTTTCAGAAGAGGCTGTGCTTGAAGTCACTTCTGAGCTAACATTAGAGGAAAGATATGTGCTCGTCTCACTACTTTCTTGCTGAGTTGAAACCGTAGCTTGAGACTCTGAGGAAGCTGTAGCTAAAGCATCAGCTTCTGGAGCACTTTTTACCTCAGCTGCACTACTTTGAGTTAAACTCACCTCTGGCTGACTAGACTCAGCGGTCACCAAGTCTTCTGCCTGAGCTTGAATCCCTCCTACAAAAGCTAAAACCATAGGAATGGTCAGAAACGCTTTACTAGCTAAATGTTTTCTTCCGTATCCTTTCAAAATGACTCTCCTAAATAAAAAACTTTCAACCATTATAACACTAATATTAAGAACAAATCAATACTTTAATTGTCATTTTCTAATTTATTTGACCATAACTTATTAGTTTATCCCCACTAATTTGACCAATAGCGACATATCGTTTAGCGCCACTATAAGAAGTATAACTTGCCCATCGGTAACCATCAGCCTCCACTACTCCATTAAAATTAAAACTCATACCAGATGTGTACGTTGCTACGATATTCCCAGATAAGCTTGGTTTATCACGAACATTTAGTTTTGCAACGCCAACAGTAAACTTTCCTTGCTGTGCTACTGTGCTGACTGAAGAAGTTGGAGAACTAGGGGCAACAGGGACTGAAGATGTAACAACAGTTCCTGTCGTTGACTTGTAGGGAAGTCTAATCCATCCTATAATCGCATGTTGACTCAAATTTCTTGTTAAAAATCTAGCTGGTCCTCCCACTGAAAGTGCATTGGCGTTCCCATCAACATTTTGTTCAACCGTTCTAAAAGATTGACCTATGGCATCTTGGATCACCAAGCCAGTATGTCCATATGGATGCCCATATAGACGTGTTGTGTCCGATACATAAATATCTCCTGCTTTAGGTGTCTGACCTGATGAGGCATAAATAACGGTCAATCCTTGGCTCTTAGCAGAGTTTAATAAATCAATGGCATTGCCTCTTAATGGCTTACCAAAATATTTACTACTAATCCAATTGACTAAATCAACGCACTGCATACCATAGAGTCCATCAATATCAACTCCTACGCCTCTATTTGCTAAATCAGAGGCAAATGATATAACCTGACTGACAGATTGATCTGAATAATTTGGAGTATAAGCTAAAACATTTTGACTAGCTAAACTGAGCATCATTGCTGTGGAATATAAAATTGATTTTTTTAAGTTCATAAAACCTTCCTTTCATTTGATTTATTCGGAAAGGAAGCAAAAGGATTCTTTTTTTTATAAAAATAACACCCTAAAAGTTAGATTTTTCGTCTAACTTTTAGAGTGCGGTTTAAATCAACTACATCTCTTTATTTTTAAGGCAAGAAGCTACATTTTGTTAGCTACTGATCGTATTTCCTGAAATATAAGAAACCGTATCTGCTGGGAAATGGATTGGTTTAAAGTACCATAGATCTTCAGATTGTGAAAATCTTGTCACAAATGGCGATTCAAAAGTGTTATTCGTTACAGTGACATAGCCAACTTGAGAGGAATGTTGACCAATTGTTCCACTATAAGCAACTATTTTTCCAGAAGCATCAATGTAGGGTAAAAATTTATTGTTTGTAACAGTAATATTGCTACTAACTTGCTTCTCACTATTATGAGTGGCATAATCTGGATCAATTGATTTAATTAAATTAGCATCCCAACCACCAGTGTTATCACTAGCATCATATTGTATAACTTCTGCATAGTATTTATGTAAATCTTCATCTTCTGGCAAACTTGTCACAGAAGTAATATTAGGAGCATAGCCAATAAATTGATTGGTTTCAAAAGTGGCATTTTGAACTCCTCCTAAATCAAATATATGACTTCCTGATTTATGAACCAAAGTAAATGTATTATTATAAACTGACCAATTGTTACCATGATTAGCCATCACCATAAAGTGATCTCCATTTACCAAATCATTAGCTTTAATGTTCATATCGTGCATGGTGAAATTAGTCAATCCATCAGTTGCTTGACTACCAGTCGCTATACCAAACCAGTACATTGTTCCATCAACAATGAGATTAACTCCATTTCCTCGAAATTCCGTATTCGAAGATAAAATAACATAATTTTTAGATGGATCACTTGTACCAATCTTATAATCTCCAGAAGGAAAATTTAAAATAGTGTAGTTATTCTTACTTGCTGCACTCGTTGCATCACTTAAAACTTTTAAATTTTCTTCAGGAGAATTGTCCGTCTTCAGTGGAACGTCATAAATGGTCGAAATCTCTGAATCTGTAATATCTACAACCTGACCAATGCCATCAATAGTTGCATTATAAAAAATTTGAGAGCTTGACTCTGTCTCTTTTACAGAAACAGATGTTATTTTCCCTGAACCATTCAGTCCAGTTGTAGGAGACAATTCAATGCTATCTCCAACCTTATACTTAGATGTTGCTGTCTTTAATTGATCTTCTGAAATATTATCAATAAGAGTCTCCTCTGAAAATCTAACAGTATATTCAAAATACTCTTTTTGTTCAGAGGATTTTTTCTCTACCTTTTCAATAGTTCCGATTTTATTATATTGATTCTCCAATTGACTAGAAACATCTGAAAGATTTTTTAGCATGACTTGATCACCAGATCGGTATTTCGCCTTACTATTTTCTGTTGTTGCATTATCCTTAAAGAAGGAAGGAAACCATGTTCGTAATATAGAATCTTGTCCCGTCATGACAATTTCTTGTCCTCTCAATAAAATATAACACATCAACAAGGATAATAATACAAATAAAAGTAGGGCCAAATTCATTACTTCTCTTTTTCTTCGGCGTTTGTGCTTTGCTTTTAAATTTTGTGGCAAAAATAGAACTCCTTTAATTTATTTATTGACCCGATAAAATATCAGATATGCTTTTATAAAAACTAGCAACTCATGTTACTAGTTTTTATATTGAAATATCATATTTCCATCTTGGTCAGCACCGTAAACTTTTGAAAATTTGTCTGACCCAAATAAACTTACTAAATCTCTATTCGTCAAAATATAATCTACCTCTAAGCTCTCTAAAGACTTGACATTTAATTGAATAGATAAAGAATCTGGTGATGGATTTGTCATCTTGGTCTCTTCTGTGGTTAAAATATAGTTAAGATGGGAATACCTGTTCCAATTTGTCTCAAACTGGTTTTTAGGATCCAGTTTTTTCATCAATTTTAAATCAGGATAAAACCTAACACCATCAATGGAATGCACCCCCAACATCTGAGGAAGTTGATATAATTTCCCATTTTCAGTCATCCAGATAGCATTTTGATCTTGTTTGACAATCTTCTTAATCGTCACAGAAATAGCTTTATTTTCAATAACTCCAATTCCTCTAACAATCGGATTAACTGTCCAACCTGAAAGTAATATCAGCACTAGCATTGAAAAAATGGCAAGTTTGCTTCTAAAAATAAATAGCAGATAAATAACTAAGTATAATCCCAATATTTTGAGCATTTCATTATTATCTAGATAAGATATATAATTTCTATCTACCACTACAAGGTAAGCTAATAAAAGAGAACTCGGTAGCATGGTCAATAATAGTACCCATATCTTTTTATCTTTCATTTCCCAAATATAAGATAAAAACCAAACAGATGCAAATACACCAGTTACTGAAACGGTTTGCCAAGCACGACTACTGGTCACAAAACTAAAAAGTGTGACCTTAGATAATAATTCTGGTATCGTTATAAAAGCATACGCGGTCAATAGTAACGTATAAGCAACGAGAAATAGTCCAAAAGTATTATCTTTCACCTGATCTTTTTTTATCAAAAAAGGAATTGCCAGAAAGAAAAGGGGCAGAAACTGGAAACTACTTGCTAATTCAACTTGATTACTAAAAGTTGGAATTTTGAATGGAAGCGCAATATTGAGCAGAAATTCAATCAGTTGATGAAGCTTTAATCCACCACCAACAGACACTCTGCTCCCTGGATAGACTGTGTTTAAGGTTAAAGCAATTGCTTCTCGACTCTCCCATAAAGTATATCCGATAATCCCTCCTGAAAAAAGAAGAGTTCCTAACATAACAATCCAATCAAATCTTGTGAGCAATCTCATCTTCCAGGCACGAATAAAGTAGATTAAAAAGAAGGCTGAAATAAGATAAGCAAAAGGAACCTGAAAAGCTGGATAAATCACCAAAACAAAACCAATGAGAGCACTTGATAACAAACTCGCATAAAGCAACTTTTTCTTCTTACTAGCTGTAAATAAGAAGTGGTAGATTATTACCATAATCAACAATGAGAAAAAGACAACATCTCCCAAATGCTGCATAAACCACCATTGCACTGATGGAGAAAAAGTAATCCATGCACTTCCTAATAAAGATAAGAGCTTATTTTTTTTGGTAATAATCATTCCAAACTCAAAAGATAAAAGTAACATCCCGATAATTTTGAAACACCAATACCAAGAAAGTCCTCTAGAGGCTCCTAGAAAAAGAAATCCCCAGTTGAATGGTTTTCCAATAACCGAAATGTGTCTAACCGGAGCATTATAAGCTACAATCATATTTTGCCCTGAAAACTCATAGGTAGGGTTAATTAATTGATTACCGCTATTAGCTTGTGAAAGATAAAATGGGGTTTGTACTAACCATTCATCTGTCCTAATCATCCTTGGGACACCAACAATGGTTCCATCCGCTCTTGGAGGAATACTAATCCAATTATTGAGGTTGCTTTCAATATCAATCTTATCAGAATCACTGTTAAAATCATTTTGTGTAGTTGATTGCGAATTCCAAATAGTCTGGCTTATACCATACTTATTCCAGTTACTAATTGAACTGCCGTGTAAATTAAGGCTGACTCCTATAACAAAGGCTAAAAGAGCTATGAGATACCTATATTTTAAAAATTTATTTAATAAAGACATATTCCCTCTCAATAACTAACCCCTAGATTACAAAATTCTAGGAGCTGTAATTTAAATATTTCCTTACTTTTTGCTGTCTTTTACTACAGATTTTGTTTGTAAAAGTCATAAACTTTTAATTCATATTGCATCCGATTTTGTCGTACAACTGTATCTAGAATAAAACCTGCTACAAAAGATAGAGCTGATAAGATCATAAATCCAGTTGCTAGTACTGCTGATGGCAACTTATTAATCAGTCCTGTTTTAGCAAATTCACTAATAACAGGGATACCAGCTACTAATCCACAAAGAAAGAAAAGAAACGTTAAAAGGGTAAAGAAAATGAGAGGTTTATAATCTTTAAAGAGATTAAAAATCATACGCAAGACTTTGAAGCCATCTGAAAATGTACTTAACTTTGATTCACTTCCTTCAGGTCGATCTTTATAAGTAATCGGAACTTCTACTAACTTAAACCGTTTATCTAATGAATGGATTGAAAGTTCTGTTTCAATCTCAAAACCTGGCGATAAAACAGGAAAAGTCTTAACAAACAAGCGATTAAAACCTCGATAACCTGTCATAATATCGTTGTAATTTCCTTTGTACAACTTATTGATGAGGATACGGACTAAATTATTTCCAAAGCCGTGAAAACCACGTTTATTTTCTTTTTCATATGTTCCGTTAGATAAACGATCTCCGATTGTCATATCTGCCATTCCTGTTCGTAATGGTTCCAAGAGCTTTTCAACCTCAGCTGCAGGATAAGTATCATCAGCATCAGCCATAATATAATAATCAGCATCAATCTCTCTAAACATTGAACGAACAACATTACCTTTTCCTTGGCGAGGTTCAAATTTTACTATAGCTCCCGCTTCTTTGGCAAGCTGGTTCGTCTTATCTTTTGAATTATTGTCATAAACATAGATTTCTGCTTGAGGAAGAGCTTTTTTAAAATCTTCAATTACTTTTACAATGGTAACTTCTTCATTATAAGCAGGTAGCAATATTGCTATTTTTTCCGTCATTTTATTCTCCTATTTTAAAAAATGAACTATCTTTAGTTAAATAACCGTCACGGCTAACCAAATCGTACTCAATCATTTTTAAATCATTAGCTATTTCTTGAGCATCTGAACTTAATTTTTCTTGATCAACACTACTATTTTTCATGACCTCAGTTAACAAAGCGTAATAAGGGGACACTTTTGAGTTCGTTGTTTCTAATAATGCAGCAATGAAATCACTAGAGTTTAATAGAGGTTGGTCAATTTTTTCTGTTCCATAGTTACTCCAAATCACATAATCCGTTTCATATTGGAGTTGTGGATCAGAGGCAAAACTACTTGATGGATAAAATCCAGGTAAATGATCACCATAAAAGACAACCGATATTTTTTTATCTTGTTTTTCTAAAGTATTAAAAAAGTCCTCTGTTGCCTGGTCTGTAATGTTCAATAAACGAGCATAACTGGTTAATGTTCCATTCTCTTCATCTGAAAAACCTTCTCCAGTTCCTACAATATCTGCTGGATCTCCAACTGACCAAGGCATATGATTTTGCATAGTCATCACTGAAAAGAACTGAGGAGAATCTTTTGATAGCTGGTCTAGGACATTTTGATAAGTTGAAGCATCGCTTGGATGTAAACCAGCATCTTTAACATTTGTCGCTTTAGTGTCTGAATTTGTTAGGGCGATAAATTTATCGAATCCTAACTTTGTATAGATAGCATTTCTTGAATAATTAGCCCCTGATTCCAGATGAACTGCAATTCTATTTTTACTACTATACAAATCACTTATCGAAGGGATATAAGGCATGTTGGAAGCCACTTCTGTATAAATCGTTGAAATATTAGGAGAGAGGTTATACATCGGAAGACCAGTTAAGGTTTGAAACTCCATATTGGCCGTTCCACCACCGTATCCATCTGATTTCATTAATCCACTACTGTAGCTTTCTCTGAGTGAATTAAGATAAGGTGTAATTTCCTTTGATAATTGGACACCTGGGATACGAGTTGGATCAGAATAACTCTCACTCAGAATATAAATAACCGTTTGATCTTCAATATTATTTTTTCTCGAAGCATTCAATTCTTCTGCTACGGCTGCATACTTTGCTTCAATTTCCTTAATTTTTTGATGGCTGTATCCTTTAGGTTTCTCCATTACTGGCGTCACTAATTGTTTAACCCATACAAAAGAAAGCGACTTCATTTTTGCATTAACTGAATTTCCCATCCAATTGATATCAGCAATATTATTTAAGGTTGATATGATGGGCAGATTGGAGGGAACTTTTCCATTTTCATTTCCTTTAAGGATATTAAAGGTCATAGAAAATAGCAATACAACCCCAAAAGAAGTTGAAAAGCGTAGCCACTTGTTGTCAGTTACTTTATCAACCCAAATAATTTTTCTAATAAAATAATAAATAACTCCCACTAATAGAATGCCAGCTATAGCTGAGAAAATATACCCTTTATCAACAAAACCTAAAACCAGACCAATTTGTTTAATCCATCCTAAATCACTAGGAAGAATAGGCTCATTACGATAAGTATATTTGATAGCATTGGCAAGTGAGAAAATAGTTCCTGATACCAATACAAAAACAGTTGAGAAAAGAAAACGATTAGACAGCAAATAGATTAAGAAAAAGAGTCCTGTATATAGACAGACTTGGAAGCTAAAAGCACCAGGTAAAATAAAACGATCAACAACAGTTCCCTTATTATCTATTCCAATCTGGACAGTGTAGTTAAACAAAATTGCAAACAGGAGGCTCATTGATAAAGCTGAGCTAATACTAACCCTATTGTTTATAATATCTGTTATTCCTTTGATAAACAAATAAGTTACAAAAGAAATAAATAAGTACAACCATGAATAATACCATAAGGCAGATAGTCGTTCAACTAATGTCTCTACATTAAAGAAACTACTTCTCTCGATAAAATCAATAAATTTACTATCACTCAAAATAAAGGCTGTCAAGAATTGAGCAATGAAAAAATTTTCTCTAATCGAAACATGGCGTTGAAATCGTATATTTAAAGGCTTAGGACGAGATTTAAGATAAAAAATTCCTAAAGTAAGTCCCAGCATATACAGTAGAGGAAGAAGATAGTTAACCTGAAAAAAATGATTTTTTACAAAATCAAACCACTTAAAGTCAGCATTATTGATGTTTAAGGTCATCAAAACAAAATAACTCAGCACCTGATACATCAAATAAATAAGAAGAATTTTACAAGCAAACCAAAAGTTGAACTTTGATCTAATCACAAAAAGATAATATGCGATAGCTGTCGCCGGAAGATAGATAAACAGAATATAAAGAATATTGAAATGACCAAAAAGTTGAGCTAGAAGTAAAGCACCATTTGATATAAAAAACAAGAGAGAAATCAAAAGTGCTCTAATCAGTTTTGGGTCTTTTAGCCATTGATTTGATTTATTTTTTCTTGATTCCATTATTTTCTCATCTTTTCTACTAGTCTATTTATAATATACTTGATGGCTCTTGCGGGTCCAATCACAATATATTTCATAGCTCCTTTTATACCACCCATATAGGTAAAATCGACAAATGTATTTGGAGCTGTTTGCCCGCGTTCATTTAACAATTTATTATCAATAAAGGCTGTCAAATGAATGCTATTATAAGAAATTCTAAAGTCATAATGTTCATTCCAAGCAATATAAACCAACAGACGCTCAATCGCATGGAGAATAGAATTTTGCGGAAGAGGTTCTGATGGGACATCACTATCCTCTAAATTCAAATCAAATAATGGCTTTAAAGCATCGTACTTAAACCAAACAAATGTGCCATAACTCATAACAAAAGTATGAAGCTGATTAAAGTCAATCTGCTTGGTCATTCCCATTTTTTTCCAAAGATTATTCATTTCAGGTGCAATTAAATGCTCATTCCAAGCATCTACAATTTTATTGTAGCGGAAAAAACTAGGAATATCTGCAATCACAAGTCCAATTTTAGGATTAGCAACAAAATTAGCGATAATATTATCAGCAGGTTTAATCATCATTTCAATCAACTCTTGTCGCCATGACTCTCCTGCCCAAAAATCTGCTTCTTTTGATTTTTTAGTATGAAAATGCCCAATGTAGTCATAAGTTTTTAACTGTTCTTTTAATTTCAACATTGGCAAAACATCACGGCCGATATTTCCCGTGACAAAAATACGAGCTTCTTGATTTTGAGTAGCTAAAACTTTCTTAATCTCAACTTCTTTTTCAACAATATCTGTTGTAATCAGTAAATCATAATCAAAGTGAATTGTTTTAAAAGCTGTTAGGAACTCCTCTAAGAGATCAACATAAAATACATGTAAATGAATAGCTATCTTGTAATCATTTTTTTCAGGCCATGCTTGCTCTCTAAGGAGTTTATGCCCCAAGAGATATTTAAAATCAGGATAATTGATTTCAGACATATGAGAAACAATTAAATCAATCGGATAGTCTGAGCGTTGTTCAATGTCATTTAATAAGTAAGGAGTAATATGCTGGTTAGCATCAATTGCCTTCACTTTAATGAAAGGAACCTCTTTTTTCAAAATAGCTGTTGGATTGTAATAACTAAAATCAGCATGAAGCATGTGACTAGCATCTTCTGAAGTCGTATCAAAAATCGTCTGATAACGAAATCCTTCATCTAAAAAGACAGTTGTCACCTTTGTCTCATAATGATCAATAACATCCTGAACAGCTGTAAAATTTTCTACTCCTTTCCAAAACTCTAAAAATTTTGGAGATTGGATGATAGCTTTTTTAAATGATATAAAATAACTCTGAATATGTTCTGGAAATTCTTTTGTTGCTCTGTTATTTGTTAGACCCCAAAAATCAACCGTAGAATCAGATTCGTATGTTAAATAGTGGTCTTTCATATCCCATAAGGGACCAAAACAGGTGTCGTTCATAATAGTAATCGAATCATAATGAGTAATGTCATCATAACCGATATAACTCATCCCATCACGCCAAGCAGCAAAGTCAAACCCTACGTTTTCTCTTTGGATAAAATCAGTTATCAAATTATTTTCTCTCAATAAAAGTTGGTAGCTATCCTCAACCTCACTATTAGAAATAAAGACAACATGCGTAAATAGGGGACGTAATTTTTCAAGTTGGTAAATGACGTGTGAACTAACACGATTGTATTTATTGAAATGAACATATAATAATAAACGCTTCATTTCTTTCTCCTAAATAAATTTATAATTTTTGTTGGAATGATCCAACGACGTGAGTAAATGACCGAATGATATCGAACAATTAACTCTTCAACCTGTCGTTTAAATTCATCTCGCTCTCGTTTCAAGTTGACAAAATCACTTTGATAATGCTCTAGTTGCTTAATCTTATCTTTACTTTGAGAGTATTCTCTAACTAAACGATTAACCAGAAAGTCCTCTTTAAAAATACTATCAACATTAAACATTTGATAAGACAAACGGAAACGATTCCCATAAAACTTATCTGTTCTGAAGATTAAATATGGATCCACTTCTGTAAAATAATATGCTCCATCAATCTCTATGGCATTAGTCGATACAGGAGCAAGCTCTGTACAAAATTCACCATCCACTAGACTAATATACTGATAATAACTGGGTAACTCAGATAAATCTAAGCGAAGATAAGTGGCTTCTTCTGGGATTTGAAACTCTAACTGATCTGTCTTTTTTAAGGGATATTGTAGTCTATGATTTTCACTAAACTGACCATCACTAGACCAATAAATCGTCACAAATTGATTGGGAAGTTGGGAGTTAGGGTATTCTTGTTTGACCAAACTCAACTCAAACTCATGGTTTCTTTGCAAAAGCAATTCAATCACTTCTTTTGCTGTATCAGTAGATAGGGTTTGACTGTATTCTTTTTGTGTCTCTAATAACTTGGTAAAACGTCTTTCCAATTTCCCAAAATCTTGCGTTCGGGAATCAGATTCATCATCCATGCGATAGACCGTCGTAGAATCTGGTAAGAAAGTTAATTTTGTCCGTTTGAATAGCTCCAGTTGGATATTAAATGTATCATCAGCGGTATCAAGAGCTATCTGTTTATTAACTTCTAACATGAGTTTGGTATCAACTAACCAAGTTGACGCCATGGTCATCCCTTTATAGACTAACATTTTTTCAAAACTGTCCATAAAAGGAATGATGCGATTGGCTAAAACATCTTTGTGAATCGTCTGACCCTTAGCATCTACCATGTCAAAATCAGTGTTACTCCACTTAGAATCGGGTGTCTGTTCAAGAAGATCCACTTGCTTTTGTAATTTATAAGGGTCTATCCAGTAATCATCCCCATCACAACGTGCAATGTACTCTCCTCTTGCTTCCTTACAGATATCGATCCAAGTTTTTGCAATACCTTTGTTTTGCTTATTAAAAAAGGGACGAATCAAATTTGGATACGTTTCAGCTAACTTATTAATGAGAGCTGGAGACTCATCTGTCGAAGCATCGTCAACAACAATAATCTCATATGGAAAAGTTGTTTTTTGTTGACAGAAACTTTCAACGGCTTCTCTTATCCACTCCCCTTTGTTAAAGTTTGTACAAATTACTGAAACTTTCAAATTCTCACTCCTTGTTTTAAGTTCTAACTAAAATCCCATTTCCCGTTTCTTTGAACAAGACCACTAGCTGAATCTAGTGCAGAGACATCCTCAGGTGAAATATCATCACGATTCATTAAAATAACAGGGGTATGACTGGCACTTGAGAAAGCTAACATTTGACGGTCCATATCACGTACTGTTACTTCTAGTTTTAATTTGATGTCATTGAGATGTTGTAAGTCACATTCATAGGTGACGACTTTTCGTCCTTTACCATGTGTCGGATAATCCATAGAATTATCATTGTAAATCCAAATATTTCTATCAATATCCGTTAAAGATAATGCCACAAAAGTATCGATTTCTTCCAAAACATCATAAGTAATTTCAAATTTGATTTTATCCTTTGGTGTCATACGGTTGGGCGATAATAATTTCACTTCTAGTTGATCGACTTGAATCACTTGTTCTTCAATCTGATTGACTTCCTCGACTGTATCTTCAACAACATGCTCTGTATTATCAAAGCTATATTGGTTGGCCACATCAAATGGTTCTCCATAAGCTTTTACCAGACCATCCTCAATCAAAACCGCTCTATTGCAATATTTTTTAACAGCTCCCATATCATGAGTGACTAAGATAGTTGTTTTACCACTGGTTTTACGCTCTAAAAAATAATCATTACATTTTCGCTGAAAAGCCTCATCACCAACCGCAAGTACCTCATCTAAAATTAAGATATCACCTTGCGCTTTAATCGCAACTGAAAACGCCAGACGCACCTGCATTCCACTAGAATAATTTTTTAGCTTCTGGTTCATGAACTCTCCAAGCTCAGCAAACTCAACAATTTCATCATACATATCGTCAATTTCTTTTGTTGTAAAGCCAAGCATGGCGCCATTCATATAGACATTCTCACGCCCTGTCAATTCAGGGTTAAATCCCACTCCTAATTCGATAAAAGATACTAATTTCCCATCTACAGTAACAGTCCCTTTTTCAGGCACGTAAATCTGAGAAATAATTTTTAAAAGGGTTGACTTTCCTGAACCATTTCGTCCAACAATCCCAAAAAAATCACCTTTATTCACTTCAAAATTGATATCTTTTAGCACGTGGTACTCTTTATAGCCTTTTATACCTCTAAAACGATTAACCAAGGCTGTTCGTAAGCTATAGGTACTTTCAGTCGGTAATTTAAAGTACTTACTAACATGATCGACCTTTACTGCAATATTATTTTTCATCATTAAATAATCTCCGCAAATCTCTTAGATTGGTCACTAAAAACTTTGTATCCAATAGCAAAAATCACAAATGGTAAAAGATAAGGAATCGCAATGTACCACACATGATGTGACATTTGCCAAATGGTTACATTGGCCTTATCAATCAAAATGTAGCGTAAATCTTGAATAATTTGTGCTAAAGGATTTAACATCATCACCTTGGCTGCCATTAAATTTTGATTGGATACAAAAGTGATCGGGTAGATAATAGGTGTTGCATACATCCCTGCTTGCATGATAACCTCCCAAACAGGTGCTAAATCACGGTAACGCACAAATAAGGTCGATAGCAACAAGGCAATTCCTAAGGCCAAAACGAATAATTCAATAAACAATAATGGTGCAAAAATAGCAGTCCAAGAAAGACTCACACCATTTAAAATAGCAAACAGAAGAACAACTAATAGGTTAATCCCCAAATTAATCAAGGCTCCCGATACAGCTGATAAAACAATGATGTGTTTTGAAAAACTTAACTTACGTAAGAGGTCCCCTCGTGTTACGATAGAAACCATTCCCATAGAGGTTGCTTCTGAAAAAAAGGACCAGATAACATTAGCCAATAAGAGCGCTACTGGAAAATGAGGAACATCTCCACCTAACCGTAGAAAATGAATAAAGACGACATACATAATCGCAAACATCATCAAGGGCTTCAATATTGACCATAAATAACCAATAGCACTGCCTTGATAACGTAATTTAAAATCTGTTTTAATCAATTCTTTTAAAAGAGTTCTATTTTTTTGACTAAAAAAGTTCATTTAATTACTCCTATATCCAAATTTAGTCACAATCAATGTGGTAAAAACAAGCGTATGAAACCAACGATTTTTAGCTAAGCGATATTTTTTTAAATGCTTCATACGAGTTAACGTATTTTCTTTCATGATACCAATAAACGCCTCTACCATTTCACGATCTTTCTTTGATAAATCTAAAGACAACAATTGTTGAGCTTGTTTTTGACTAGAAGAAATTAACCACCAATATTTATCCACCAATTGATGTGGTTTTAGCCAAGTTCTAATCCGTTTAGACCAAGTTCTAGCTCCTAAAACATTATTTTCATGTTGTCGATAAAGCTCAGTTGGGGAATCTAAATAAAGTAACTTCCCTAAGGCAGATGCTAGCAACGCTAAATACCAATCATGCATTAAAATCCCTTCATAGACTTGCCATTGTTGTGCTAAGGCATGATTAATCAGGCTTGTTCCACCTGTCACTGTATTTTCAGTCAACTCTTGTCGCAACTCTGTATTGGCGTGATGGGACTGACTTTTAATCATACTATCATGGATGACATTAAGTTCCTGATCCACAACTCGTAAATCCGTATAAATCATTAGTGGTAGATCTTTTCTTTCATTCTGAGCAGCCTCTAAACACAGTTGTAATTTATTGGGGAGCCAAATGTCATCTTGATCACTAAAAAAGTAAAAATCCGCCACTTCATGCTTTACCAAGGTATAAAAACTCTTAATCACTCCCATATTTTCCATACTATTTGGATTGATGAGACGAATCCGTTGATCACTTTCTTCAAATCTTTGGATAATGGCTCTTGTTTGATCTGTTGAGCCATCATCTCTTATTAAAAGTTCCCAATCTTGAAAGGTTTGATTCTGAATACTTGCAATCTGTTCTTCTAAGTATTTCTCACCATTGTAGGTGGCCATTAAGATATTAACTTTCATTTAAAAATAAATCCTCATACTCTCCCACAATTTTTTCCCAAGTATAGTCTTCACTCATATGAGCCTTTGCCTCTTCTGACAAGCGTTGGCGCTTATCATCATCAACTTCTGTATCAATTAAAGCAGTCAAACTAGCGATTTCTTTAGACCAATACAAAGCTGTATTTTCAGCAACCTTTCGGTTAAAATTGACATCTAACACCAGATTAAGCTCCGTATGGGCTAAAGCTTCTAATAAGCCTGGATTGGTGCCTCCAACTTCATGACCATGAATATAAGCAAAAGCCTGTTCTCTGATGTAGGTCAATAATGCTTTATCATAAACAGTTCCGACAAATTTGATGCGGTTATCATTTTCAAAACCTGTCAAAGATTTTAGTTGTTCAAAATAGGCATTTCCTTGATGATTACAGATAACCATTAAATCTTTCTGAGTCTTTGAAGCCATAAAAGCTTCAATCGCTAAAGCGTAATTATTTTCTGGTACAAATCGTCCAACAATTAGAAAATACTCTTTTTCCTTACTAGCCCACTGATCAAAAAAACTACGAACTTTCTCCGACTGGCTAGTCAGAGGTGATGGGGTCATATCTGTACCATAAGCAATAAAACGTGTCTTAACCCATGGATAAGATTGTTTAAGATAGTCATCAATTCCCATGTTATCCGAAATCATCAGATCAGCATGCTTTGTCATCACTTTTTCTGAATATTTCAGATAAATTTGAATAGGTTTGATCCACTTAGAACGTTTCCACTCCAAACCATCAGGATTAACAAATAATCGCCCCCCAACTGCTTTAATCCTCTTAGCTAAAGGAGCGATAAAAGCTCCTACCGTATTTCCTAAAATATAAACAATCGGATTTTTCAGGTGATTTTTTTTGATTAAGCTAATAGCATATGAAATCGCCATTATGTCATAGGCAATGACACGTGCAGGGCCTAGCTTTGGGGGATTGATGGTAAAGCAATCTGCCCCCTTATAATCAAAATGATGATGGTGGGATGAGTCACTTAAGCAAGCCACATGATAACGAATCGCCTTATTTTGTTGATGACGAATCAGTTCTTCTACAAAAGTTTCAAAGCCACCATATTGAGCTGGTAACCCTCGACTTCCAATGATAAAAACATCTTGCATGATCTTGCTCCTTTAAAACTGCACTTATATTCTATTATAGCATAATTATAGAGTCTTTGCTTAAAATCAAAAAGGTTGAAGCCTGACCTTCAACCTTAATCATTTTATTTTTTTTCTTGTTGATAAAATTCCTTGAGTGCATCTTGCCAAGTCGGAATAACAAATCCCGTTTCCTTAGCTTTTTTGAGACTCATTGTTGAATTTAGTGGGCGTTTTGCTTTAGCTGGGAATTGGCTAGAGTCAACTGGAGCGACCTCTACATCTGTATCTTTTAGAATTTCCTTTGCAAAATCATACCAAGTGGTATCTTCTGTTGCATCGTTTGACAGGTGATAATAACCAAATTCTTTTTGATTTTCTGCCAAGTAGGTCATAAATTCAGCCAAGGTACGTGTCCAAGTTGGGCGACCGTGCTGATCATTAACGACTGTTAAACGCGGATGCTTTTCTGCCAAAGCTTGCATGGTAAAAACAAAGTTTTTTCCGTAATTACCAAATACCCAAGCTGTACGAATAGTATAAAATTTAGGAGCATATGTTTCCACAGCAATCTCCCCCAGACGTTTGGTACGACCATACTCTGTTTGTGGATCTGGAGTATCATCAACTTCCCACTCTTGTCCTACTGGTTTTTCGCCATCAAAAACATAATCTGTTGAAATATAAACAAGAGTTGCATCATATTTGGCACAAGCCTTGGCAACATTTTCAGAACCCGTAACATTGATAGCGTAATTTAGTTCTTTTCCTTCATCTTCTGCAGCATCTACCGCTGTATAAGCAGCACAGTGGTAAACCAAAGTCGGCTTGACTTGCGCAAAGACCTCATCGACTTTTTCTGCATCTGTGATATCCATTTCAGCGACATCGACTGCAACATATTCTTCATTTCGTTCATCAAGTAAATGACGTAGTTCTGTCCCAAGCTGGCCATTAGCACCTGTTACTAAAATCATAATTTTCTCCTCACAATAAGTTAGTTCTATTTTACACTAAAAGTGGATTTATTTCATCCTTTTTCTTTAATAATATAGACGGGTCTTTTTTTCACTTCTAAGAAAATTTTTGCAATATATTTTCCAATAATACCTAATGATAACAACTGCAGGCCTCCAATAAATAGAATAATAGAAACAAGGCTAGCCCATCCTGTTACGCTACCACCTATGGTTAGTTTACGAATCACCACAAACAAAATTCCCAAAATAGATAGGAAAAAGAAGCCTAGTCCTGACCACATAGCAAGGTTAAGTGGCGCTTCTGAGAAATTGATAAATCCATCAATAGAATAACGCAAAAGACTCCAAAAATTCCATGAGGTCTCTCCTGCAACCCGCTCTCGATTTTTATAACTAATATAGGTAACATCGTATCCTACCCAAGCAAAAAGTCCCTTAGAAAAACGATTGACCTCACCCAATTCTAAAATGCTATCAACGACCTGCCGAGTCATCAATCGAAAATCACGCGCACCATCGACCATCTCAGTATCAGACACCGCGTTAATCAATCGATAAAATGCCTTAGCAAAAAACGAGCGGATAGGAGGCTCTCCTGTTCGATCTCCACGACGAGTCCCAACGACATCATAACCTTCTTTAATTTTGGCATACATCTCAACCAATAATTCTGGAGGATCTTGCAAATCAACATCCATAACGGTAACATAGTCGCCATCTGCTGCTTCTAAACCTGCTAAAAGGCCTGCTTCTTTCCCAAAATTACGAGAGAATGACAAATAATGCACATTAACATTTTCTTCGCTAACTTGACGTAAGACAGGCAAGGTGTTATCGGTTGATCCATCATTTACAAAAATATAGTCAAATATTAGCTGATCTCTTAAAATTTCCTCTACCTTTTGCGTTTCAGCTAAAAATGAACGGATCGTAGATTCTTCATTATAACAAGGTACTACTATACTTAATTTTTCCATCTCTCTTTTATCTCTCTTCCATCTTTCAATAGCTACTCCATTGTACCATTCTTGTAAATCTTTTTCAAAAATCATATAATAAGGCTATGACAAAAAAATATCAAACGAGGCTAGGTGTTAGTCTCATCATTGTTTTATTTAGTATTTTACTTTGTTTACCTCAAATCATCACCCAAAAAGCCATCTTAGGATCGGATGTGCTTTTCCACTATAATCGTTTCTACGAGACAGCTATGCAGATAAAAACTGGACAGTGGCACTACTTCATCTCTCTATTTAGTTTTGAACAGTCAGGGCGTATCATCAATGCTCTTTATGGTCCAATTTTTGCTTACTTTCAAGGTCTCTTGGTCTTGATTTCAAAAAATTGGCTAACCTATCAAATTCTTTCTCGGATTTTAATCGGGAGTATCGCAGGACATTCATTATACCTCCTGTTAAGAAAGATAGGAGTTCGCTTACAGTATGCCCTTCCTATCTCACTATTTTATCTCACTACCTTTTCAATCCAATACTGGACCATACGTCAAGGATTTAGTAGTTGGGGAGCAGCTTTTTATCCCTTATGTTTAATACCTGCTTTTGACTTTATCCAAACAGGAAAGATTAAAAGACGACAATTAGGCATGAGTGTAGCCTTGATGTTCCAAGTCCATGTCCTAACGTCCACTTTCTTGGTCTTATCCTATCTCCCTTTTTATTTCTACGGCTTTATCAAATCAAATGAGAAATTAAAGATTCTAAAAGATGGGATCATGGCAATTGCCATGTTTACCCTCTTAACCATAAATATCTGGTTGCCTCTGCTACAACTCTCTAGTCAAAACGAGTTGAAACAACCATTTGTTAATCAGCGACTCGCAGAATATACTATCAGTCAATTAAGCTCTAAACTCTTATTTGACCCTCTGCCATTGATAGCCCTTTTAGGCATTACTCTTTTAGCTGGAGTAGTTTATTTTAGAAAATCTTCCCCAGAACTTAAGATGACCTATCTTAATCTTCTGATCTTTTTATTTTTAGCTAGCAGTCTATTTCCTTGGGAGAGTCTTGTAACTGCTAAGATTACTATTGTTGAAATTATCCAATTTCCATTTCGATTCTTTATCCCAGCCACTATTTTTCTATTGATTTGCCTAGCGATGTTGGTTGAAAAAAGCCAACTATCAAAATCATTTTATTCTGTCATTTTGATGATTGCATTATTAATGGGAGTCGGACAGGTCATTTACACCACGCAAGAAAATTTTGCGAAACAATTTGATACCAATCAACCTGTTCAACGACGGAAACATATGACCTATGAAGGAGATGCTGACGCTATTAGGCAAGCTATTTTCGACCCTGATAAGAGTAAATTCTTAAATCTGGTCCACAAATCTACACCTGACTACCTCCCTATTTACAGAAAGTCATCTAGCAATAAATATGATTTATACGAAGAGCTGGTTATTTTACCAAGGAAAAACTTTAAAACTTCTGTTCAAAATAGTCAACTCATTCTAGAGTGGACATCGGATACAGATACAAAAATCAATCTCCCTATTATTTTATACCACCATTCTACTCTAACAGTAAACGGTCAGGTCATCACTAGCAAAGATAGGCAATTAACAACCATCGGCACCCCTTATATTAACCAGAAAAAAGGGAAAAATGTCGCTATTTTAGCCTACAAAACTCCAATGAGTTTTATGATTGGTTTAGGAATAACGTTACTGACTTGGTTAGGATGCATCATTAGCTTTTTTAAGAGGAAATTAAACAAAAATAAACCAGTTTAATAGCAAAAATGAGTTTGGATTTTCCCAAACTCATTTTTTATTTTTAGCATCTTATCGAAACATTCTTTCTAATCTCGTTTTGATAGATGCTTACGAATATCGTACTCAAATGGGTCCAGATCTGTTTTTTGATCTGTTGCAAGCTGAACCATTTGTTTTGCAATCAAAGGACCAATGGTTAGTCCTGAAGATCCCAGACCACTTGCTGCATAGACTCCTTGTAAACCAGGAACCTCTCCAAAGAAAGGTGAGAAGTCTCTAGTATAGGCTCTAATCCCAACACGTGATGTGCGTGAAATGGCTTCGTCTAATTTTGGAAAATAAGGTTTAGCACGTTCTTCTTGTCGGTCTAATATCTCCTCATCAACACTTAAATCATACCCCATATCATTCTCGTGGCTTGCTCCCACAGACAGTTTACCATGTTTAAAGGGAATAATATCAATCTCACCATAAGGCATCACTACTGGATATCGACCTGTTTCTAAGTTTTCAAATAGGTAATCATTAATCTGTCCTTTTTGTGGACGTACCCAAACATCATACCCATGATCTTCTAATAAGCTTGGCAACCAAGCTCCAACTGCTAAAATAATACGATCAAAAATGCGCCCCTGAATATCATATTGTCCTGATTCTAAGACTGTAAAAGAAACCTTCTCACCTTCAACAACTTCCACACCACTTGCTTTCAGAAGAGTCTTGGTTAATTTACTCCCCTCTACACGCGCTGCTCCAGAAGCATATAACACTTTCTCAAAACCATCTAAATCAGGGAATCGCTCCAGTGTCTCTTCACGACTTAAAATTTTTAAATCACCGATTAAAGGGGACTCTTCTTTTCTCGCTTTAGCAATAGCATAAAGTTCATCTAGCCAATCCAAGCGTGATTTAATCATAATGACACCAGATTGATCATAAAAATCAACCTCTTGTCCATCTGCTTGTAAATCTTGAACTAATTGAGGATAAAAATCTGCACCGAGACGTGCCATTTTGTACCAAGCTTTATTACGACGACGTGAAAACCAAGGACTAATAATCCCTGCTGCTGCCTTAGTAGCCTGCCCAACACCGTGATCAAAAACGGTGACTTGACACTCTTCTTTTGAAAGGTAATAGGCTGCTGTAGAGCCTACAATTCCTGCTCCAATAACTGCTATACGTTTCATTTTTCTCTCCTTACAAATGATAAAAAGGATTAGTTAGGGCTTGACTTTCTAAAATTGTCAAATTCCAACACTCCTCTTCTTTCCAGAATTTAAATTTTTCTGCCAATTTTGACACAAAAAGTACCTCAATATGATGGCCAGGATCAATAGCTAAGAGACCATTTGTCAAGATTTCTTGCCCTGTGTGATAGTAAATATCTCCTGTAATATAGACGTCAGCTCCCTTTGATAGAGCATCTTTATAAAACCCTTGACCACTGCCACCACAGATGGCTACTCGTTTAATCATAGGATTAGAAGACCGATAGCTAACTAAGCGAACAGCATCCAGCTGAAAGACTTCTTTCACTTTTTTCGCCAAATCTTCAAAAGTCATGGGCGCCACCTCGCCAATCCGACCAATCCCGTAACCATCCTTAGTAGGACTTAAAACTTCTGTTTGTTTAATCTCTAATAGATCACAGAACCAATCATTTAACCCATCTGGTACAATATCGATATTGGTATGGCTAACATAAACCGTAATGTCATGCTTCACCAAATTTAACAAGATATCTGTTTGAGGCGTTGCACTTAAGTCTTTCAAAGGACGAAAGATAGGAGCATGTTTAACAATGAGGAGATCAACATTTTTCTCAATAGCCTCTTGAACTGTTGTTTCACGTACATCAAGCGCCAACATGAGAGTCTTGACCTCTTTATCCAATCTACCAATTTGAATACCAGAAATGTCACCTTCCATTGATAATTCTTTGGGGCAAAAACTTTCATATTTTGCAATAATCTCACTAGCTAACATCGAGAACTCCTTGTATCATTTCTATTTTTTGAAGAAGGACTGATCGATCTTGTTGACGATTTTCAGGGATGCATTTCAAAGCGTCGTTTAACTTATCTAATTCCCCTCTCCATTTCTCTACAAAGACCTCTGATCCTTCTTTTCTTAAATACGGTCCAAAACGAAAGTCTTTCTCAGACAAAGTCATATGACCTTTTTCAACAACTAAAACTTCGTAATATTTACCATTTTCACGCAATAGGGTTTCTGTAATAATCTTCAATTGATTAGCTTGTAGCCATCTTCTGAGATCATCTTCTCGATTATTAGGCTGGAGAATCAAGCGATCAATATTCTCAAGCTTTTCTTTTCCTGACTCAAGAATATCAGCAATTAAACGTCCTCCCATACCAGCAATGGTAATCACTGTTACCTTATCTTTCTTTCCAAATGCTGCTAAACCATTGGCAAGTCGAACTTGAATCCGATCAGCCAAACCCGATTCTGCAACATTGGAAAGTGCTGAGGTGTAAGGTCCCTTTACAACCTCACCCGCAATTGCTTCTGTGATCTGCCCTAGGTTAATTAAATGAATAGGAAGGTAAGCATGGTCACTTCCAACATCTAATAACTTGGCTCCTCTTGGAACAAAACTGGCAACCATTTCTAAACGTTTTGAAAGGGGTTTGATTTCTAAATTATTTTTTTCCATAGGTATCCTTATAATATTTGCAGTAAGTTTGTACTGGGCAAGCCTCACATTTTGGATTTTTGGCCAAACAATGATAACGCCCAAAGAAAATCAGACGATGATGTGTCACAATCCAATCTTTTTTAGGAATTTTTTTCATCAAATCGGCTTCAATTTCTTCAACAGAAGCATCTGGTTTTGAAATATTGAGACGCTTTGAAATCCTTGATACATGCGTATCTACTGCGATAGCTGGGATCTTATAAATCTCTGCCAAAACGACATTTGCGGTCTTTCTTCCAACACCAGGCAAACTTTCTAATTCCTTATGCGTTTTAGGGACCTGCCCATCAAACTGCTCTAAAATGATTTGAGCTGTTTTTTTTATATTTTTAGCCTTATTTTTGTAAAGCCCAATATTTCTAATCGTATCTTCTACTTCCGATAAGTCTGCATAAGCCAAATCAGCGATGGCTGGAAACTTGGTCCATAATTTAGGGGTGACCTTATTCACAGACTTATCCGTTGCTTGTGCAGACAAAATCACTGCGACCAGCAATTGAAAAGGGGTTTGATACTCTAACTCTCCTTTTGCATCTGGAAACATTTCCGCAATAATAGCTAGTACCTTTTTTAAACGTTCACGACCCAACATCTAATTACTCCATAAGTCCATAGCATTTAAGAAATCATCGGATACCTGAACATTTCTAGGATTGGCTTTATCCCGTTCTAGGCGGCGCTCCTCAACTTGACGAAGTGTTAAAATACCCTCTTGGCGCCAATTTCTTAAAATAGCATTGATATATTTAAAATTCAACTTACCATTAAAAACAGCCTCTCTTAAAGCCTCACGGACCAAATCAGCGGACATTTCTTCATCAATCACTGTTTTTCGCAAATCTTCTAACTCAAAGCTACTCAGCATACGACCAAACTCACTGGCAAAATCGTCTGCTAAAGCCTTGAACTCCTCTAAAGATTGTGATTTAGATGATAACAGTTTTTGACTTCCTCCTGATGAAGAATCCAAAAAGAACTGATCCAGACGTTCTAAAGCTGGACTAGCATCAAAGATAATCTCAATTTCTCCATCCAATTCAATGGTCTTTGTATTTAGTAACCCTTGAGCTGTCAAACGAGAAATACTCGCATTAACATCTGATACTTGTTTTCCCAATGCTTCTGCAATCTTACTCGGCAAGATATCATGATGTTGTGTGGTATTTTGTAAATAAAAAAATTGCCAAACTAAAAAATCATCTGCTTGGGGAAAAATTTCCTTAAAATGAAAAAGTAGGGCAGCTGGTAAAACCAAATTGCCCGACTGATATGCTTGTAAAAACTTCATAATTCCTCATTATAGGTAGCCATAAAAGGAAGATTCCTCTTCTAGCTCCTCTAAGCGATAAGGGGTTTCTTGATAGACCGCATAATTAATCCAATTACTAAAGAAAGTCGCTGCAGCAAGATTCCAACGCATCTTAGGCTCTTTTGTCACGTCATCATTTGGGTAGTAGTTTTTGGGCAAATCTGGAGAAATACCAGCTTGAAGATCACGCTCATACTCTTTTCCAAGAGTGGCACAATCATACTCCAAATGTCCAAAACTATAAATCTCTCGTAAATCACGACTTGCTAAAATCGAAAGCCCTGCTTCTTGACCTTGAGCTACAATCTTTAAATTTGTCCGATGTAAAATATCTTCTGGTTGAATAGTGGTGTAGCGCGAATGTGGCGCTAAAAAGCTATCATCAAAACCACGCATCAATAAACTAGTCTTATCCGTCACCTCTTGTTCATAAATTCCTGACAATTTATGAGTAAGGGGTTGTTTATCAATACCATAGCGGTAATAAATCCCAGCCTGCGCTCCCCAACAAAGATGAAGGGTAGAAAAAACATGCTTTTTAGACCAAGCAAAAACGCCTATCAACTCATCCCAATAATCCACCTCCTCAAAAGGAAGGGTTTCAACAGGAGCACCTGTGATAATCAAACCATCATAATACCTATCCTTGATTTGATCAAAGGTTTTATAAAAAGTCTTCATATGATCAGCGTGAGTAGTCTTTGATTTATGACTTGCCATATAAAGAAACGTCACATTAATCTGAAGTGGAGTATTCGCTAAAAGCCTCAAAAGTTGCGTTTCAGTAGCCTCCTTTTGTGGCATCAAGTTTAGAATCAATACCTCCATCGGTCTAATGTCTTGATGGGCAGCACGAGTATCATCCATTACGAAGATATTTTCTGAACGTAAAATATCAACTGCGGGTAGTTTTTTATCAAGTTTAATCGGCATGAAAACATCTCCACTTCCATAATATCTATCTTAATATTATAGAACATGGAGATATAGTTTTCCAATATGTATTTTTTGTAGTCAGATATAGTTATAAGCTATAACTTAATAGTGCATTAAAACTTTATAGTCGTAATCTCCAATGGCTTCACGACCTTTCAGCTCATCTAACTCAATTAAAAAGGCGCAACCTGCTACAATACCACCAAGTTCTTCAATCATCTCGATAGTAGCCTTTACTGTACCGCCAGTTGCTAAAAGATCATCAACAATAAGAACACGTTGACCTGGTTTAATAGCATCTGCATGCATCGTCAAAGTATCTACACCATACTCTTTTTCATAGTCTGCAGAAATCACTTCGCGTGGTAATTTTCCTGGTTTACGAACTGGAGCAAAGCCGATCCCTAGCTCAAAAGCAACTGGACAACCTACAATAAAGCCACGCGCTTCTGGTCCAACAATCATATCAATCTCTTTATCTGTTGCATACTGAACAATTTCGCGGACAGCGTAGCTATAGGCATTTCCGTCGGCCATCAAAGGTGAAATATCACGAAATTCAATGCCTTCTTGGGGATAGTCTTTAATTGTAGCGATATAGTTTTTTAAATCCATAATACTGATACGAGGTAACCTAGTTGATAGACTAGACACCTGTTCATTTCCTTTCTTGTTTTCGATAAGTAATCGAATAAAATCATTACTCTTTATTATAGCATATTTTTGAAAAAAACTTACGCTTATGGGTCTATTTTGTCAGGTAGTCATAAATTTCCTTGGGAGTTCCCAAGGCCATCAGCTCTTGAAACTTCACTAATCGTTTGAGGTCTTGGTAAATCTGGCTCTCTGAGATTTCTCGTCTTTGCGCTGCTTTGTTCACCGTCATCACTCCATCTGTGATAACAACAAAGTCTAATTCTTCAAAAATTTGAATCATCTTCACCAGTAAAATATCAGGTATATTTAAATAATGAGCCAACTCTTTCAGTTTATAGCGAACATCAAACTCAGGATATTGATAAATAGTTTTATAAAGGCTAGCAAACTGCTCCCTTGTGCCAAATCCTGTTAAGTAATAATTATTTTTGATTTGATTTTTAAAATAAACCGCCTCAAATTCTCTCTCTTTAAATAATCGTCGCAAATCCTCGTCGCTATCTGGAATGTCTAAAACTACAACGCTAGGGCTGGTTGTCTCTTGGGTTAAGATAGGGACACCATCTGGAAGAGGGGCTGATTTTTTTCTGATATCAAACAACTGAATCCCATCAACTCTGACATCAACCAGCATAAGTTGTAAATTTCGCTCACCGTTCCAATGGTTAACAGATAAAGTGACAGCTAATTCCAAATCTTGTGCTTGAGCAAATTCATCCTTGAGGTGACCTTGTGAAAAGGCAAGGACATCACATTCCACTCCATCTTGCTTAATTCTAAACTTAAGGTGACTATTGTCTTTTCCCATCGAACGTGTCTGTAAGACCGTAAAATCCCTTACCAGAAAGACTGGTTTTTTATGGTCCATTCCAAAGGGAGCCAACTGCTCAAGACTAGCCACCGTATCAAGACTAACCTCCCCCAAGTTTAGAGAGGCATCAATATTTAAACTATTTTTACTTACCTGATCTAGACCATTTTGGTAAATATAATCTGATAAAACCATTTTAAGCTGAGGAAGATGCTCTATCGGAAGTGTCATTCCTGCTGCACCAGCATGCCCACCAAAAGCATCAAATAGCTCTTCTTTATGGTCTTTTAAAGCATCAAAAATATTGATACTAGAAACACTACGAGCAGATCCTTTTGCTGTTTCTCCTTCACAATTTAAAACAACAATAGGCTGACTTAAACTTTCAAGTAAACGTCCCGCCACAATCCCTAAAACGCCAGGATGCCAACCTTCTTTAGCCAACACTTGAACAGGTGAAGTGGGATCTACCATGCTCAAGGCTTCTTCATAGATAGATTGCACCAAATCCTTACGCTCTTCATTTTTTTCTTGAATCATCAGAGCAATGGATTGAGCTTCTTCATCATCAAAACCTGTTAAAAGCTCTATAGCAGGATTAGGATCGTCTAGCCGTCCCAATGCATTTAAAAGTGGCGCAATTTTAAATCCTACCGTATCTTCGTCAATATTATCGGTATCAATATCTGATACACGCATCAACTCTTGAAGACCTATCCGCTCTGTATGGGCTAAGATTTTCAGGCCATAGCGTACAAGGATACGGTTTTCATCTGTTAAGCTAACCATATCAGCAATGGTCCCAATAGCCACCAAATCTAAAGATTCCATGGGTGGTGCTTCTAGAAGTGCTGTAGCAACTTTAAAAGCTACCCCACAGCCTGCTAGATGTTTAAAGGGATAATCAACAGCCTGATGTTCTGGGTGTACAATCGCAAAAGCTTCTGGTAAAACCTCTGGCATACTGTGATGGTCAGTCACAATGACATCAACTCCAACTGATTGAGCATAAGCAATCGCCTCTTGCCCTGCCACCCCATTATCCACTGTGATAATCAGTGAAATTCCATGCTGCTCAATAAAATACTGATAGACACTTTGATTGGGACCATACCCATCCGTAAAACGATTAGGCAGATAGACCTCAACATCAGCTCCCAAACTTTCTAAGGCCTCTTTCATGATTGAACTTGCTGTCATCCCATCTGCATCATAATCGCCATAAACTAAAATTCTTTCAGCGTTTTCGATTGCTAAACGGATACGAGAAACAGTCTTTTCCATATCATGTAATAGATAAGGATCATAAAGCTCAGACAAATCTGCATGTAAAAACTGCTCCAACTCTTCTTTGGTCTCTATCCCTCGTTCAAACAAAAGTTGAGCAGCTAAGGGGCTAAGCCCCTCTTTTTGAGATAGGTTTAAAAAGGCATCACTAGGTGCCTTTTCTTCTATTTTCCAGTCGTATTTTGCTGAAATCATTTATAATTAAAAACCTTTCTGGCTAAAAAATCAGATAGGCGAGGAAATAAGGTATAAACCTTATGTGTCACCTGTAAGACATAGGGAAGATTGATCTCCCGCTTATTTTTTCCAAATGCTTTCACCGTCTTACTCGCTACTACCTCTGGCGTCAGTACAAAACGTTCAACAGATTTTAGGTATTCACCTGATGGATCAGCTTGATCAAAAAATGCCGTTTTAATGGGACCTGGATTGACCGTTGTAACATAGACGTGAGAATCAGCAAGTTCTAGACGTAAGGCATTGGAAAATCCAATAACCGCAAATTTGCTAGCAGAATATACTGAAGACTTATTTGAAGCAATTAAACCAGCCATACTGGCAATATTGATGATCTGCCCTGATTTTTCCTGCTTCATCCGCTCACCAACAAGGCGTGAGAAGGTCATTGTCGCAAAGGTATTCACCTCAAACATGGCTTTAATATCTTGATCTGAAAAATCATCAAAAGCTTTAAACTCACCAAAGCCAGCATTATTGACCCAAATATCAATTTTCCCATATTGCTGATAAAGCTCCGAAACCAAGTTCTCCATAGCAGTCGTATCTGATAAGTCAATACGATGACAAGTCACATTAGGCATATGACCATACTTTTCAATTAAACGTTCTTTACTGCGTCCTAACAAAATCAAGCCATCATCAGGTAATTTTTTAATGATAGCTTCTGCCAGGCCACCGCTTGCACCAGTTATAACGATAGTTCTCATAATTTGATCTCTTCCAAGTCTTTCACAACGTGTGAATTTTCAAAAATCTTTTGCGCATCCTTAGCTAATTGTGTAATATCACGTCCTAAAAATCGTGCACTCACATGATTGAGGAGTAATTGTTTAGCCGATGCCGCCTTAGCCACTTGTGCTGCTTGGATGTTGGTAGAGTGACCATGGCGTGCCGCCATCTTCTCATCGCCTTTACCATAAGTGGACTCGTGCACTAAGACATCAGCTCCTAAACCAAGACGCACACTAGCATCCGTCTTTCTTGTGTCCCCTAAAATAGTCACGACTTTGCCTTTTTTAGGTTCAGATATATAATCTTTTGCCACAATTTTTGTACCATCCTCCAAAATCACGTCCTCTCCATTTTTGACTTTACCAAAAAGAGGACCAAATGGGACACCTGCAGCTTTTAAGGCTTCTGCATCCAAGGTTCCTTCTAAATCCTTTTGCATCACACGATAGCCTACACAAAAAATAGAATGATCTAACTCTTCTGCATACACGACAAACTTATCGGTTTCCATGATTTTGCCTAAGGAATTTTTATCAAATTCATAAAAGTTGATATGATAAGGCAATCGTGTTCCTGTGACACGCAAGCTCGTCATCACAAAAGACTTTATCCCAACAGGACCGTATAAATCTAGATCCGTCTGCTCTTCGTTTGCTTGGAAAGAGCGACTAGATAAAAAACCTGGCAATCCTAAAATATGGTCTCCATGAAGATGGGTGATAAAGATTTTTTGAACCTTTCTAGGTTTAATGGTGGTTTGTAAAATTTGATGTTGCGTCCCTTCACCACAATCAAACAACCAAATTTCGTTGATTTCATCTAATAATTTAAGGGCTAGACTAGAAACATTTCGTTGTTTCGACGGCTGTCCTGCACCTGTACCTAAAAATTGAATATCCATGATCACACTCTCTACTCTTTAATATAAATAATACTCTGGTGTTGATGAAATTGATAATACCGTTGCCCCTTAAACTGCTCTGATAGACTAATGGCTTCTTCCTGATTGAAACTCGTAATTTGAAGAATGCCACCTTTTAGACGCTTGACGTGACTAAGAAGAGCAGTGGTCGGCGTTAGGTCTTCTACAACCTCTTGGTCAAAAACGATAGGGCTCATTTTCAGCTGATGTTCTTCTTGATAGACAAGATAATGCGGAAAGATTTGAGCAACTTCTAGACAAAGACTGGCTGTATGAGCTTCTTTTTTTTCTGAAAAAATAATGGCGATTTCTTGATCATTTTGATAAGCAAAACCAAAAGCTTTACCTGAAAGATTGAGGCGTACAAAAGGTTTTCGCTCTAAAAATGACGGTTTAGAGTCAAAAAACTGAAGGGCTTTTGACAATTCAAAATAATAATCTGTAGCCGCTTTAGGTCCTTGCTTTTGATAAAGCTCAGCAAAATACGCATTGATGACACTAGGAGGCGGTGTTATCATATCAAGTTTTTCTTGAGGACTAAGTGACGCTAACTTACCTTCCAAATAAACCCTATCTAAGCTTGTAAAACCACCATAGGTTATCGCTAAATTAATGTAGTCCATTATAAAATCCCTCTAATCTCCATTTATTATCTTCTGAAATATAGCCCGAAATAACCTCTACTTGATCTTGAAAATCATAATCCTCTAGTAGTGCCAAGCGATTTAACTCATAAACTTGATAAAGTTGGCTGGCATCAACCTTAATCGAAAAGGGGACAAAAAGAGTTTTTACCGTTTCTAAAATCACTCTTCTCAAATCTTCTCTAGCTGTCTTTGACTTAGCGGATAGACTAACATGTGGAAAAAGAGTTGGCGTAAATTCTTTTGCTAAGTCCATCTTGTTGTAAACAGTTAGCCTTGGAATATCCCCCATCTCCAAATCCTCTAAAATCTTTAAAACAGTTTCCTCATGCTCCTCATGATTAGGATCACTAGCATCTATAACATGTAACAAAAGATCGACATGGCGACTTTCTTCTAAAGTTGACTTAAAAGCCGCCACTAGCTCTGTTGGCAAATCTTGAATAAATCCTACTGTGTCTGTTAAAGTCGCTTCAAACTTATCTTTTAAATAGAGTTGCTTCGTTGTGGCATCCAGTGTTGCAAAGAGCTCATCGGCTTCATATTGACTCTTTTCTGTCAATACATTCATTATCGTTGATTTTCCAGCATTGGTATAACCAATCAAACCAATCTTAAAGGCTGTTGATGACACACGCTTTTCACGGATGGTCTGTCGATTTTGAGCCACTTGCTTGAGTTGACGCTCAATATCTGTGATTTGGTGACGGATAGATCTACGATTTAACTCTAACTGGCTCTCTCCTGGGCCACGACTTCCGATGCCTCCAGCTTGACGACTAAGCATAACACCTTGTCCAGTTAGTCGTGGCAACATATACTTGAGTTGAGCAAGATGAACCTGTAATTTCCCCTCGTGGCTTCTAGCACGCATGGCAAAAATATCCAAAATCAGCTGCATACGATCAATAACTTTAATCCCAAATACTTCTTCTAAATTAGCATTTTGGCGTGGGGTTAAACGATTATTGACAATCACCGTATCAATCTCATCAGCTTCTATGATGGGCTTAATTTCATCAATTTTTCCAGAACCAATAAAAGATTTACTATCATAGCGGTCACGGTTTTGGGTGTAGGTAGCAACAACAACTGCACCCGCTGTTTCTGCCAAACTTTTTAACTCCTCCATAGACATGGCAAAGTTCTGACTATCTTGCAAGGCAACTCCAATGAGAAGTACCCTTTCTTGTTTTTGAGCTGTTTCAATCATGATGTGACCTGCCATTTCTTCTTGATGATTTCTGCATTTTAACCTTATTATTGTATCATAAATAGACCAAAAAAGCGGAGCGAAAATCCTTTCTCTCCCCTTTATTTTTCTAAAAATTGCCTAACATCCTGTTTGATGTTTTCTGTCGTATTCTTTGCTGAAATATCATAAAAAGAGACAGCCATACGATTTCTAAACCAAGTTAATTGACGCTTAGCAAAGCGACGCGTATTTTGCTTCAACTTCTCCACTGCCTGATCCAGCTCTTCTTGACCAGAGAAATAAGGAAATAGCTCCTTATAGCCGATACCTCGTGTAGCCTGAACATCTGGATAATGGTCATAAAGCCACTTAGCCTCCTCAAGAAGCCCCATCTCAAGCATGGCATCGACACGATGATTAATTCGATCATACAATTTTTGACGGTCGTCATTTAAACCGATGATAAATGCGTCAAAATTGGGAGCTTCATTGTTAAGGTCTTTACCAAAGTGCGCAAGCTCCAAAGCTCTTATCGCACGACGGCGATTCGGCTCTTTTAGCACCACTCCTTGCTCTGCTATCTTTTCAAATAAACGCTCATCTGACAGGGTATCAAGCTCTTTTCGATAGGCTAAAATCTCTTCTTGATTGACTTGACCACCCAAATGGTAACCTTCAAGCAAACTCTGAAGATAAAGCCCTGTCCCTCCCACAATAATTGGGAGCTTTCCTCGTCGAGTAATGTCCTTAATAGCCTCTTTTGCCTCCGTCACAAAATCAAAGGCGGAATATGTCTCACCTACTTCTCTCACATCAATCAGATGATGAGGTGCTAACGCCTGCTCTTTTTGACTTGCCTTGGCTGTTCCAATATCTAAATGTTTATAAACTTGTTGACTATCACCACTGATAATCTCTCCATTAAACATTTGTGCCAACTCAATTCCCAGTGCTGTCTTACCTACGGCTGTTGGTCCTACAACAGCTAAAATTTTTGTTTTCATCCGCTTTTTCCTTGAAATTTCCTAGGTTTTTTAAGATAATAAGACTATTATAACATATAAAGGAGAACCCACTATGGCTAAAAAATATGCATTCGCTAGAGGTCTTGTCACAGGTGTTGTTGGCTCTGCAGCTGCAGTTGCTGGCGCTGTCTTTGCTATCAAGAAAAAAGTTATTGAACCTGAAGAGAAAAAAATAGCATTTATCGAAGAAAACCGTAAAAAAGCAGCACGCAAACGTGTGACACGCTAAAAAAATATCTAGGAGCTAGCTCCTAGATATTTTTTTATCCTCACCAAGTAAATCCTTCCCAATCAATGCATCCAAAATGATTAACTATCTTAGCTTCATTGACACAATTTATCCAACAGTCGATAAAGGCTCTAGCTACCTTTTTGCTAGATAATCTTTACAAGCTCACCTCACCTTTTTTAATAAGAAGTATCATAAAAAAGAGATGGGGCAAAAAGTCCCACCTCATGTATTAGCTACTGATACTAGAAAATCGTTATATCGTTAACCTCTAGACTAAGGCTGGCAACTCTTCGCCAATCGCAGCTAGGCGTGCAACAACTTCTTCTTGGCTAAGGTTATGTTCTGTCACATAACGGTTTTTAGGATGAACACGACATTCATGCGAACAGCCTCGGAGATACTTGTGTTCGTTTTCTTCTGACATCAAGGTTTGGCGATTACAGTAGGGGTTACCGCAGTTGACATAACGCTCACATGGTGTCCCATCAAACCAATCTCTTCCGACAACAACTGGATCAACATGATTGACATCAACGGCAATACGCTCATCAAAGACATACATCTTACCATCCCAAAGCTCACCTTGAACTTCTGGATCCTTACCATAAGTTGCGATACCACCGTGCAATTGACCAACGTCTTTATAGCCTTCACGAACCATCCAGCCTGAGAATTTCTCACAACGAACACCACCTGTACAGTAAACCACCACGCGCTTATCCATAAACTTCTCTTTATTGTCGCGGACCCATTGAGGCAACTCACGGAAGTTACGGATATCTGGGCGAATAGCACCACGGAAGTGTCCCAGATCATACTCGTAATCATTACGCGTATCTAAAACCACTGTATCTTCATCCAAAAGTGCTTCTTTAAACTCTTTTGGTGATAGATAAGCTCCTGTTGTTTCTAGTGGATTAATGTCACTATCAAAATCGTCATCCTCTAAGCCAAGATGGACAATTTCCTTTTTATAACGAACAAACATTTTCTTAAAGGCTTGTTCATTTTCTTCATCAATCTTGAACCAAAGGTCAGCAAAACGCTCATCGCTGTGCACCCAGTCCATATATTTTTGTGTTGTTTCATAATCACCTGAAACTGTACCGTTGATTCCCTCGTCTGCAATCAAGATACGGCCTTTAAGCCCGATAGATTTACAAAAAGCCAAATGCTCAGCAGCATATTCTTTAGCATTTTCAATGGGAACATATTTATAATAGAGTAATACTCGAATATCTGACATCGTGTCTCCTTAATCTTTGCAATAGATTTTAGTATTGGAATTTTTCCAACATTAAGAATTATACGCTGTCAGACTCTTTTTTTCAAAAATCTGAACCGAGAATTCTTAACAAGCAAAAAGCAGAAAAATCTATCGTTCTTTCTGCTCATTATAAGGTTTTGCGTTTTTGGGCAGTTTTACTAATCACAACCTCAATGCGATCATCTAAGGCTAACAGAGTATCCATAATTTTTTTATCACGAATGCGGTTGTCAAATTCCACGTGGTATTCCAAGATTAAGTTATTACCTTTCTTCTGTGATTTCAAAGAAATCAATTCACCAGATTTATAATAATCTGCGAAGCTTTTTTCCAAAAGCATATCATAATTAAAACCACGAGGAATGGTAATTTGAAGCATCCGTTTGGTACGACTAACCTTGGTAAAACTAGAGTTTTCAAAAATGAAAAGAGCTAGAGATAAAAAGAGGGTAAATAAAATAGCCAGTACCAAATAGCCCATACCAGTTGCTAAGCCAATAGCTGTGGCAGTAAAAATTAAAAGCAACTCTTTTGAGCTGGCTGCGGCAGATCGAAAGCGAATAAGACTAAAAGTTCCAGCCACTGCTACCCCTGCACCAAGATTACCATTAACAAGAAAAATAATCATGGCAATCAAGGTAGGCAACAAGGAAAGTGTCATGACAAATTCTTTCGTGTAAAAGGTTTTGTACTTGTAAACACTTGCTAACAGAACCCCTAAACAAAGGCTGACCAGAAGGCTGATCAAAAGCGCAACTGGATTAAGACTAGTAGTGGTGGTGTTAGAAAAAACACTATTAAATAAGGTTTCTTGCAAGGTAAACCTCCTCTTTACTTAAATTTTTCGAGAGACGATAAGCGGTACCGTATTTAGAAAAGGACTGTTGAATGATATTATATTTAGCAAGAATATTTGCTAACCAATCTGGTTGCTCACCAGGTACTTTAATTTCCATGATGACTTTAGTAGGATCTAAAAGATCTTGACCATACTTACCAGCAGTTGCAGATACGTTTTCATCACGATAAAGGAGATTTTGATCAATCGTCACGCGCACTTTTTTGTCGGCAATCCCTTTATAAGACTTACGATCATAGTAGATATACATCATCGGCTTGATGTTGCCATAGCGTTTGCGCAATTGTGTCAACTCTGCATTGACCTTGTCATCAACAATAGAGTGATCCAGCCCATCAACCAAGGCCTGATCGGTAATACCTTTTGTCACAAAACGCTCTGCTGAAATAGGATTAGTGGTTAAGCGATATTTAAAACCAACGCCATCTTCTTTTTTCTTGACTTCTAAAAAGGCTTCACTTTTAGCATTGGGTTTAGCATCATAAAGACGCATACGCACTTTTTCACGGCTATTTTTCTTAGCAATCGAATCTTGAATCATGTCAAAATCTTTATTGTCAAAATAAACGTTAGTAATCGTTGATTCGGCAAATTCGTCTGCTTTAAGGTGGGCTTTTAATTCTTCTTCTAGCTGTGGCAAAATAGCCTTATCAATAATATATTTTGTTTCGATACGTTTAAATTGGGTTTGAATAATTTGAGTTGACATGGTGTGCTATTCCTTTCATGTGTAAACTTTTGATAGAAATAGATTACCTAAACTAGCTTTAGTCAAACTGAAAGAAAAGTTAAACAAACCTTAAAAAGATTGGTTTCCCAATCTTTTATTGTCTGTGAATTGTAAATCCTGTCGCTTGTTGGTTTGCCATGATAGTAATGTCTGAGATTTGAATACGTCTTGGTTGGTTAGCGATAAAACACACAATCTCTGCAATATCCTCAGGTTTAAGAGCCTCAATCCCTTGATAAAAACGATCCGCTTTTTGCTTATCACCATGAAAACGCACTTGACTAAAGTCAGTTTGAACAATTCCAGGCTGGACTGTGGTCACCTTAACATCTGAGTCAATGGTATCAATACGAATCCCATCGCTTAATACCTTAACCGCTGCTTTTGTTGCGCTATAAACCGCTGCGCCAGCATAAGCATAAATCCCTGCTGTCGAGCCAATATTGATGATATGCCCTCGGTTGTTTTCAATCATTTGAGGCAGCAACTGGCGTGTCATATAAATCAAGCCCTTAATGTTTGTATCTAACATAGTGACCATGTCACTTAATTCATACTCTTGAAACTTATCAAGCCCTAGTGCTAGACCGGCATTGTTAATCAAAATATCAACATTTTCTAGCTCTTCTGTGACAGCCTTAACTTGCTCAAAGTCAGTCACATCCAACTGGTAAATAGGAGCCTCAATCTCAAACTGGCGCTTAAGATCACTTTGAATCTCTTTTAATTTTTCTAGGCGCCGACCCGTTAAGATTGGTAAATCTCCATTTTCTGCAAAAGCATAGGCCATGGCTTTTCCAATTCCGCTACTAGCACCCGTAATCAATACACTTCGTCTCATTATTTTCTCCTTTTAGATTATTATACCACTTTTGAAACCACTTTCTTTCTTCAAAGGTCAAAGCGTGATAAAATAAATTGAGTGAAAAACAAAGGAGACCACTATGACCTATGAACTTAGCTTAGAATACGGCAGCTATCCTGTCAAAGAAATTGATGCTTTTTTAAATCATCGTACAGAAGTGCCCGATTTTCTAAAAAATGATAGCGAGCTACTTAAAAAACTAGACCGCATGAACAATCTTTTTCATGACCTCTTTTTAACCATTGAATGTACCTTTCACTACATTGGTCATGAATACCCTGATAAAATCGCTGAGCTAAAAGTCCTTTATCAAGAAGTTGCTGAGCATTTAGAAAAAAATTATCCTGATCATGATATTGTCATTGAGCGCTTTATCCTTTAAAACTGTAAAATCCTTCAGAAGCTTCTGAAGGATTTTACTTTATAGCAGATCGTCCTCACCATAGCCAAACTCTTTTAGTAAGCTCAGCATACGATCAAACTCCAGTCTAAAATGTTCTATCTGATGACCGTCTGATCCTAACGAAAAATGGTTACAACCTATTTTTTTCAATAAACTCAAGGCATAACGGTAGAGATGCTCATGGTGATATAAGTACATGCTCTTGGCATTTAACTCAAAAGCTAAATTGTTAGACATCATTTTTTTGAAAATAGCAAGAAGCTTATCTTCGTATTGAGAAAGTTCTTCAACACTCACCTCAAAAAGCCTAAAACCATAATCAAAATGTGCCAAAACATCTGCTTCTACACGACCAATCGCATGCTCTAGATAATCAAGATACTCAGTGATAACCTCAAATTTATCTCTATCAGCGACTTCGTCATCTAGATAATCGTTAACGCCATTATGATGAACAGATAAGAGCTTTAGATCGTAATCTTTATTTTCTAAAAATCTCAAAATATCTTGCTCTCGTGGTTGATAGTAACCAATTTCAATACCTTTTTTCAGACGATGGCCATAACGTTGGTTAAGTTGTTCAATTTCTTTACTATAAGCCTCATAATCTGGAATATCGTCTTGCTGACTATAAGGATTGGACAGATCAAAATGCTCTGTCGTCACAATTTCTCCTTCATAGTTCTCTAAGTAATCCCTGAAGTCTGCCTCAGAATCATAGGAATGGTGGGTATGTAAATGATTGTCTCTCATAAGCTCTCCTTATAGGTCTAACACGCGCACCTGATCTCCACCAAGAAGAATCAGGTAACGACTCACTTTGTCTATAGCCACATTATAAGATTTAGATAGAGCCTTAGCATAAAGGTTCATCTGATCTTGATACCATTTTTTCAGCTCCTCTGGCTCATGGTAGCGGTCTGTTTTATAGTCAAATAAGATAATCTCATCATCTAAAAGAAGATAGCCATCAATAATACCACGAATAATAAACTGCTCCCCACTTGCATCATCTTTTTCCAACATGGCAAATGGCGCTTCACGATACGCCTTATCTGCTTCTTTAACCAATCGTTTTCCTAAATCTGTTGAAAATATGGCTAAGATTTTTTCTAAATGAAGTCCTTTCTTAACTTGCTCTTCTAGGTCAATCAAAGCTAAGGCTTCCTCTAGATCAGATAAACTTAACGCTTCTTTTAGAGGCACCACTTGCATGAGTTGATGAACTGCTGATCCGATTTGAGCTGCAGTGACCTTTGGCTTTTGACTAAAATCAGGTAACTGAAACTGAAGGGGCTTGAGGGGTGCTGACTGATCTGTTGGCATCGTTTGTACAAAACCACCCACTTCTTCATCAATCAAAGGCTTTTTCAACTGACTTGGAGTACGCAGAGTCGGTAAGTTAATGGCAGCTTGATACTGTTGATTCAGTTCAGAAACCCTATCTAAGCTCTCCAAGGCTTTCTTAATCACATCAGACTGGCGATTATGCGCCAAATCATCTGCTTCCAGTAAGCCTTCTCGTTTTAATTGACCAATTTTTTTTGGGGTAAGATCACTATCTGTCACATAAGTTTGCTTAATTGGGAGTTCTTGATGCCTAAAGGCTTCCATAATCGCTAAAATCCAATCTTGAAAACTTGTCATGGCTTCACGATCAGCTGCTAAAAGCTTACCATCTTTAGACTTTCCGTCAAATTTATCTGCTAACTTTTCCTTACTCCCTTTACCAACAATATACAATTTTTTCTCAGCGCGTGTCAAAGCCACATATAACAGTCGCATCTGCTCTGATATGGCCGCAAGTTTTAGAGCACGCTTGTTCATTTGATAAGGTAGGGTATCCATACTAACATAAAGATGAGAATACGAGTGGCTGGCAGGGAAGTCTGCTTTCATATCTGCCAAATATTTTATACCGATACCCTCTGTCCGACTAAGAATAACGGGACCTCTACTATCTAGGTTATTAAACTTTTTATCGCTATTTAATAAAAAGACATACTGAAATTCCAAACCTTTACTTTTATGGACGGTCATCAAACGAACGGCATTTTTAGGAAGAAAAACTTCTACATCTGCAAGATCATGCTCTGAGGCTAAAAGTTTGTCAATCATACGGATAAAACGCGACAAGCCTTTAAAACCTGTTTTTTCAAACTGATTCGCACGAAGCGCTAGCGCATAAAGATTAGCCTGACGTTTTTCACCATAACTTAGCGCTCCCACATAGTCATAGTAAAACCGCTCATTGTAAATCTTCCAAATCAAATCATAAAGAGAGTGGGTTTTGGCAAAACGACGCCATTCTGTCAGATAAGCCTTAAAATTTTCTATCTTTTTGAATAATTCAGGACCAATCAACTGAGGGTGCTGACCTTTTGTGGCCAAGGCTAACTCTAATTTATCATAAAGAAGGGTTTGTGGCTCTTCTTGATGTCCTTGAAGAGCTATTCGCGCCAACTCATCTTCTGTAAAAGCAAACATCGGAGAGCGTAAAAGAGCGACAAGGGCATAATCATTCAAGGGATTGTCGATGGTCCTAAGAGTATCCAACAAAACTAAAACCTCAACTGACTTGAGATAATTTTGCTCCCCACCATCTGACACAAGAGGAATACCATGCTCTTCAAAAGCACGTAAAATCATATCATTTCGTGTCCTAGAAGGTACCAAAAGTGTAATGTCATCAAAAGCCACACCTTTTTGGTGCAGTTTGATGATTTCTTTAATCACCAGATCAATCTCACCTGATGAAAGAGTAGCATTGTCTTCACCCTCTTCTTGGTCAGTATTATAAATTAAAAACTCGGCTTCATAGTCAGGTTCATCTTTTAGTTGATCAGGATGACCTGCTAAAAGGCGGTGACGCTCATCATAATCAATCTCCCCAACTTCTTCATCCATCAATCGCGTAAAAATCGCATTTGTTACTTTGAGAACAGCTTGGTGGCTACGGAAATTTTCCTTCAGTAAAATCAATTTCCCAGCTTCTTGTTCCTTCTGATACTGCTTGAATTTTTGATTAAAAATCTGAGGATCTGCTTGACGAAAACGGTAGATGGACTGCTTAATATCTCCTACCATAAAACGATTTTGTCCATTTGATAACAAGTCTAATAAACGCTCTTGGGTGTGGTTATTATCTTGATACTCATCTACCATGACTTCAAGGTATTTGGCTTGGTAGCTGTCTCTAACCGACTGATTATTCTCTAAAATCTGGATGGCAAAATGCCCAATATCTGAAAATTCAAAAGCATTTTCATCACGTTTTCGTTGCAAATACTGTTCTGAAAACTCCAATACAAATGCTTGCAAAAGCTGTAAAATCGGAAGAGCTTGAGATTGATAAGATAAGATGACACTTAAGTGCTTGAGGTCGTTTAATTGACTTTGTAATGTTTTAAAGATAGGGTACTTGACCTTAGCAACTGTTAGCTCTCCTGTAGCTGGCAATAAAGCTAGGACATCTTGTGCTAAATTAGCCAATTTCTCCTTACCATAAAGGATAGAAAAATCTCTAGACCACTCATAAAGGTTTTCAAAAATTTTCTGATGCTTTAGGTAAGCTGCAGTTGCTTTACCATCTTTTTTTGTTTTTTTATAGTCCTCTAGATTCGTCACATCAACAAGAGCATCTGCTGCATTATGCATTTCGCGTCTAATCGCATCAATCATAGCATCTGGTAAGCTGCTAAAATCTTTATAGTGCTCATAGCCTTTTAAAAATGTGTCCTCCAACCATTTTTTCGGACTACTGGTAGATTGGCTAAACGTGTGAATGTGATAAACAACCGCTCTAAAATTTTTACTACTTTTACTTTGTCCCGTAAAGTTTCTCACTAAAGCTCTAAATAAATCAGACTGTTCAGAAGACATATAAGCCTCAAATAAGCTAGCATAAACTTCATTTTTTAAAATATCTTGCTCCGAAGCATCTTGTAAAATACGAAATTGTGGGGATAAGCCTAAAAGATAGCCGTATTGACTAACTAATTTTTGCGTAAAGGCATCCATAGTACCAATATCTGCATTGGGAAGATTAGCGATTTGTTGAGCAAGATGGCGTTGTAAGTCTTGGTCTTGTGTCTCTGCCAAGCTCTCAGATAACTTCTCCTCCAAACGATTTTTTAGTTCTCCTGCTGCCTTAACGGTAAAGGTTGAAATAAATAATTGCTCAATCTCCACTCCCCGCTTGATTTTATCAATAATACGCTCAACCATAACAAAGGTTTTTCCTGAACCAGCTGAAGCTGAAACAAGGACATTTTGACCATGCGTATAAATCGCCTCAATCTGCTGTTCGGTGCGTTTTCGTTTTTTGTCAGATTGTTTTTCTGCTATTTGTAACGCTTCAATTTCTTGAGGGGTTAAAAAGGGTTCAAATACCATTAATCCAAGTCTCCTTTCATCTTCTCAATCCAAAGGTCTCGTTTCTCACCCTTTTGAAGTTTTTCCAAAAATCTTGCATTAGAAAGATGCAAGTTAGCCTCAAAGCGCGTGATAGATTTGTATTGCTCTGTGGCAATGGATTTGCCATCTTCACTAATCGGATTGATGTCAAACTGTCCTGATAATATCTTCTGCCCTGCTTTTTTAAAAAGGTAATCATTATAAGCCAGCATCACCTCTAGCTCCTCTTGACTAAACTTGGAAGCAGAGGTTTTATAATACTCTTGTCCCAAATGGTTACTGATATCATCGAGAAAAATCCCCTGATACTTAAGTTTTTCTTGCGATTTAGACAGAACTTCATCTAAGTTTTTTAACTCATTTAAGTTAACAATGGGGTCTAGCATATGCAAATACATTGCTCCAAATACTTTTTGAGCAAAATCATAGTGCTTACTATCTTTAATAGCAGAAATATAAGTTAGCAACTGAGGACTTAAACCATGATAGAACTTTTTAATATCAAATCGATTCTCACTGGATTTATAATCGACAACACCAAAATAATCTGTCCCTTCTAAGACATCAATGCGATCAATCTTTCCTCGGACGATAAGATGCCGCTCATCTGATAAACGTAAACTAGCTCTTTCATCACCAAAGACAGCTTCTTCTGCCTTGATCTCAATTGGAGTTTCTGCTTCTAAAATTTTGGCTGTTCGTCTCGCAACATCCAACAATAACGATTGCGCATATTGACTTTCTTGATCTTCTTCATATAAAGCTTTAAAAGAGGCTTCTTGACATGTTTCCTGAATAGCGATCTCTAATTTCTCATCAAAGGATTTTTGAGCTGTATCTTGTGTTACTTTTTCAAAAATGCGGTGCAAGAAATTCCCATGACTTCTCGCATCGGGATGGATCGAATCTTGCTCTTTTAGACGTAAAACGTGCTTTAAAAAGTAGCTATACTCATTTTGATAAAAATCACGAATACTAGAAGCCGATACTTGTAAGGCTTGATTTTTAGGATAAAGAATAGCTAGGGTATCCTTGGTTAAAGGGGTAGAGACAAGTTGATCAGTAATGGTTGGGATACTGACCCCTTCTTTTTCCAATTGCTTACGCAAATAACGTAATACTACTGACCAATAAGTTTTTGTCTCTTTTTGGTCTAGATTGTCATTCCACTCTTTAGCCAACTCATCTCTTTGCAAATCCACCAAAGTTGACAGTAATCCCTTATAATGACCGATATTTTCTGGTGCCAACTCAAAATGATGGCGACCAATCGTTTGGACTGAAAATCCTAACTCCTCTAGTTGCAGGAGGTAAGGAGACACCTCATCAGACGTTTCATTAAGTAATTGAGGACGAGACAGGATAAGATGATCACTAGCTGCATTAAATAAAGACAGAGCCGCAAAATGATTTTTCTTGAGATGGTCTTTACTCACTATATCCAAATAGGCAGTAGCATGTGACTGTTCATTGATGGCTTGGCGTTCCTCATCAGAGATTAAACTCGTATTTTTAGAAAATTTCGGAAAATTCGTTTGGGTCAATCCAATCGCAAAAATAATCTTATTAGAATGCGGTTCAATCAAGTCATAAGATTTAACATTAACGACATCTACTGTTGCTGGAACAACACGGTAATCCGCTGCTAACATCCCTGAGCGTAAAAGTCCAAGAAAATCTCCTAAACTCAAAGCACTATCTGAAAAAATTGTTGCCATCTGCTCTAGAATATGGGTAAAAACTTTCCAAACCTCTTCATGTTTTTCTTGATCAATAGCTGCATCATCATAGGCTAAGGTGGTCAAATTATCCGTGAGAGAAATAGCAGATAAAAACGTCTGCCATTTTTTTAATAGACCTGATATTGTACGACTTTGCGTTTTAAACAAATCTAGCAAAGGTGACATCACTTCCTGACGCATCTCATTTATAGCCTCTAGATTGTATTGCTGGGTATGATTCACCTTAAATTCACGAGCAAATTTAGCCTGCCCCTTAATATCTGCAAAGGTGACATAACGTTCAAAATAATCTATGTCATATTGAGAAAACTTGCCGTAAAGACCTGATTTTAAAAGGTTCATCAAGTCCTCTGCTCTAAAGTTATAGCGTTTTAGACGATCCAAACTCTCCATAAAATGAACCAAGGGATGTGTGGCCATCGACTCTGCTTTCCCAAAATAATAAGGAATATCGTACTTATCAAAAATTTTTCCAATTTGAAGTTTATAACTTTCCACATCACCCAACAAAACAGAAATATCCTTATAGCGATACCCTTGATTGAGGTGATAACGGATAGTTTTAGCCACTTGTTCCACTTCTTCTTTTTGGTTGATAACATCCCACAGCTCTAAATGAGATTTGTCATCATCTGTGATGACCTCTTTAACCTCTGTAAAGGTCTGCTTGGCCTCTAGAAGTTGACTGACTTTCGAAAACGTCGTCAACTCTCTGATCTCTTCTACATAAGCTGGCTTGGTTTGATAAGAAAGTGCCAGTTGTCGCAAAAAGTCAACCCCTGCTTGATAGAAATTACCTTCTACAAATGGCATTTGATAAGCCTTCTGACTCGCATAAGTCCCAATCACTATCTCTAAGCACCGTTGATTGAGGTATGCGATTAACAGTTCTTCTTCAGCAGAAAAACGTGTAAAGCCGTCGATAATAACCACTACTTCCTTCAAAGCCTGATCTAAAAGACCTGATGTAACACAGTTTGAAAAATGAGCAAGTTTACCCTGTGAAGAAAAATGCCCCTCCTGTAATTTGGTCTCAAGAGCTAAGAAAATTTTAATCAAATCCTCTCGTTTCTCAGGACTAGATAGGTGTTCTAGATCCAAAACACTTAAGTTAGATCCTTTTAACTCATGATACAATGCTACTAATTGTTCGATAAAATGGCTATCAGAGCGTAAACTGCCAAACACCTTCAAATCTTGTTCAGAAAACTCAGATAAGACTCGATAAAACAAAATAGATAACCCTGTATCGTCTAAGCTTTCTTTTTTATCTGCCTTAGGAAGTACAAAATACCGTCCTAATTGCGCAAAACGTGTAATCGTAATAGCAAAAGAAGCCTGTTCAGGTAGATTTTCTAAAACAGCTCTTTCCTTTTCAAAAGATAAAGAGTTAGGGGCAATGTAAAAGACACGCTTCCCTTCTTTAGCATAATATGCTGCTTCCTTAGCCAAGATACTTGTCATACTATGTCTCATATCAGTATATAAAAGTTTCATCGCCTACCTCTTCTTTTCCAATGTCGTTTTATCCTATTATATCAAATTTATGAGTCAGACCCTGACAAAAGTATGACAAAATAACGTATAATAGAAGTAACATGATTTTAGGAGACCATAATGAAAACAGATAAGTTACGAGAAAGTTCAAATATTGAAGACCGTAGAGGACAATCAGGAACTTCATTCAGAAGTAGTGGTGGATCAAGTGGTAATCTTCTTTTTTCCCTTCTTTTTTCTCGAATGGGACTAAAAGGAAAGCTCATCCTAGTTCTTCTACTTTTAGTCTTTGGCGGAAGTGCTGGACTGAGTTCCATTTTTACAGGACAATCAAACCAAAATTATTATCAATCACGGCAGGTTGAAACCTCGGGAGCAGATGTTTCTGATACTGACGCTGAATTTGTCAGCAAGGTACTTGCTAGCACAGAAGATTTTTGGAGTGAGACGTTTACTCAAAATCATCTCACTTATCAAGCTCCAAAACTCGTTTTTTATACTGACCAAACTCAAACAGCCTGTGGTATGGGGTCCGCACAAGCTGGACCATTTTACTGCTCAGGAGACCAAAAAATTTACCTTGATATCTCTTTTTATCAAGAACTCTCTGATAAATACAAGGCTTCTGGAGACTTTGCCATGGCCTACGTCATTGCTCATGAGGTGGGGCATCACATTCAAAACGAACTTGGGACGATGACCTCCTATGCTACCAAACGCCAAAAATTATCTGAAAAAGATGCCAATGCATTAAATGTGCGCCTTGAATTACAAGCAGACTACTATGCAGGAGCTTGGGCAAAATATGTTGAAAATCAAGGACTCTTGGACATTGGAGATATTGATGAGGCCTTAAATGCAGCACATGCTGTTGGAGATGACACCTTACAGGAGCAAGCCTATGGGCGCTCTGTCCCAGACTCCTTTACCCACGGGACCTCTGCCCAACGCAAATACTGGTTTGAACAAGGTTACAAATATGGTGACCTAGAACATGGTGACACCTTCAGTCAAACCAATATCTAAAAAAGCGATAGGAAACAGAAACACTGATTTAGTGCTCTGAACTCCTACCGCTTTTCCTTTTACTCTAAATATAAGACCAAGTCACTGCCAAATCATCTCTTAATAATTGTTTGACCTTGCATTTTTCTTCAATATAGTTGGCTAAATCATCCTTAACTTCTTCTGTTAATTGGACATCCAAATCCAAGAAAAGCACCACAGACTTTTTCTCAAAATCCAGCTGGCTATCAACAACTACTTTGACATCATTTTTATGCTGAACCTTAGCAAAGTAACCTTGAACACACATGGTAACACATGAGGCTAAGGCAATGTTTAAAAGACTAACAGGTGTTTCACCCTGTTCGACTAGCCCAAAACTTGTGATAGGCTCACCATAACCACTTGATACCACTTCAAACAAGGATCTACCTTCTACATGTGATTGATACATTATTTTTCCTCCTTAGAGCATCTCTGAATAGTATTTACAAATCTTGATGCTTCTCCTAGAAATATCCATTAACAAACGTACACTAAGAAAGCAAGTTCACATCAAATAGTTCCTTTGCTAAAATATTTCCATCCATAGAAGAATAGCTTGTATCATCATCTTTATGGTCAACTAATTTTTCCAACTAAATTCTTTCTTAGGATAAAAAATAAGTCAGCAATTAAAATGATATCGTTAATACTCTCTATGATTTTCTCCTCATAACTTTAGTATAGCATAGAAAAAACTAACCTACCACAAAATGTGATAGGTTAGTTAACTTAATGAATTCCCTTTTGGAATGCTCATTTTTTGTCGCTATCAGAAAAGTCAGGACTCCTCTTTCTTCACAAACTTAGGATATAAATGTTAGATAAGATTTTTTAAGTATATTCCTTATAGGTTCTAAAGAACACTATAATCATCTGTGAAGAAGAAATCATCCTTAGTCTTCTTTACGACGACGTTTTGCAGCAAGTCCAAGTGATGCAAGGATCATGCCTACTCCCATAGCTGCAACTGATGCTGAGTTATCTTCACCTGTGTTTGGAAGAGTTTCTGCAACATAAGTTGGTTTAGCTGGTGCTTCTGGCTTAGCAGGAACACCTGGCTGAACTGGAGCTTTTGGATCAACAGGAGTAACTGGTGTTACTGGATCTGTTGGATCTTCTGGGGTAACTGGGGCAGTTGGGTCAACAGGAGTAACAACTTTACGGTAGATGTGAGTAGTGTTACCATCTTCATCCGTAACTGTCTTACCTGTGAACTCGTAACCCGGAATAGACTTGTTAGGGGTTGTACCATCTTCACTTGGTGAGATAACGTTACCTGACTCGTCTACGAAGCTTGTTGTAACTTTCTTATAAACGTGAGTGGTATTGCCATCACCGTCTATTGTTGTCTTAACAAAGACATAGCCTGGAATTGATTTGTTCGGTGTTGTACCGTCTTCAGTCGGTGCAATAGGCGTACCATTTTCGTCAACAAAGTTTGTAGTTACTTTTGTTGTTTCAGGAACTTTCTTGTAGACATGAGTAGTGTTACCTGACTCATCTGTCGCAGTCTTAACAAAGACATAACCTGGAATTGACTTGTTAGGCGTTGTACCATCTTCACTTGGTGAGATTGGGTTACCATTCTCATCTACGAAGCTTGTTATAACTTTCTTATAAACGTGAGTGGTATTGCCATCACCATCTATTGTTGTCTTAACAAAGACATAGCCTGGAATTGACTTATTCGGTATTGTGCCATCTTCTGTTGGAGCAATTGGGTCACCATTTTCGTCTACGAAGCTTGTTGTGACTTTAGTAGTTTCAGGAACTTTCTTGTAGACATGAGTAGTATTACCTGACTCATCTGTTGTAGTCTTAACAAATACGTAACCATCGATGGACTTGTTAGGCGTTGTGCCGTCTTCTTGTGGTGAGATAACATTGCCTTCTTCGTCTACGAAGTTTGTCTTAACTTTCTTATAAACGTGAGTAGTGTTGCCTGACTCATCTGTTGTAGTCTTGACAAATACATAACCGTAGATGGACTTGTTCGGGGTTGTACCATCTTCACTTGGTGAGATAACGTTACCTGACTCGTCTACGAAGTTTGTCTTAACTTTCTTATAAACATGAGTGGTGTTGCCATCGCCATCAGTTGTTGACTTCTCGTAAATATATCCTGAGATTTCTTTATTTGGTTGGTTACCATCTTCTGTTGGAGCAATTGGGTCACCATTTTCATCTACGAAGCTTGTTGTTGGCTTGTTGTAAACGTGGATAGTGTTTCCATTTTCGTCGATAGTTGTTTTACCAGTGAATACATAACCGTCAATATCTTTGTTTGGTTTTGTACCCTTGTCTTCTGGTGAGATTTCATTACCTGACTTGTCAACATACTTCGTAACAACTTGTTTGTAAACGTGTGTCACATTGCCATCGCCATCTGTAGTTGATTTCTCGTAAACATATCCTGGGATTTGAGAAGGATCTTTAATACCGTCTTCTGTAGGTTTCAATGGTGTACCAGTTTCATCTACATAAGATGTTGTATTTTCGATAACAGTTGGTGTGTATGTAGCGGTTGCTTCTGTACCGTTCTTATCAACGCGTTTAACCGTTACACCCTTAGCTACACCTACAAAGTCTTTCTCTGGTACAAAGGTTACTGTACCATCTGAAGCAACTGTGTATGTACCTTCGCCTGGAACAACTTTTTCGGTTGTACCATCTTCAAATGTAGCTGGAACAGTATCATCCATTGGAACTTCTTCGTGACCTGGTGTGAAGACTGGTGTACCAGTTTGTGTCTTACCACGGTAGTCCTTAGATTCTGCTGGAGTACCTGTCGGAGTTACCGGAGTGACTGTTGGTGTGTAAGTAGCCGTTGCTGGTGTACCGTTCTTATCGACACGTTTAACCGTTACGCCATTAGCTGTGCCAACAAAGTCTTTCTCTGGCACAAAGGTTACTGTACCATCTGGAGCAACTGTGTATGTACCTTCGCCTGGAACAACTTTTTCAGTTGAGCCATCTTCAAATGTAGCTGGGACTGTTTCATCAATCGCAACTGTTACAGTTTCGTTGTTGACAACAGTTGTGCCACCTGTGAAGGTTGGTGTGCCAGTCTGTGTCTTACCTTGAATGTCAGTAGATACAGCTGGAGTACCTGTTGGGGTTACCGGAATAACAGTTGGTGTGTAGGTTGTAGTAACTGTCTTACCGTTTTCATCTGTTGCTTGAACAGTCGCTGAAGCTGCTGTTCCGACAAAGTCTTTGTTTGGTGTGAAGGTTACAGTACCTGTTGCTGGGTCAATTGTGTAAGTACCGATAACATTGCCATCTTTGTCCTTAGCATCAATTGTTGTTTCATCAACTGGCTTACCATCTACAACCAACTTAGCTGGATTTGTAGCAGAGATGGTTACTGGAACTGTTTCGTCTTCCGTAATGTTTCCATCACCGTTAACATCTACAGAACCACCTGTGAATGTTGGAGTACCTGTTTGAGTAGCACCTTGAACATTGATTGATGTTACGCCTTCAGATTCTGGTGTAGCTTCTACTACTGTTGGTGTGTACTTAGCTGTTACTTCTGTACCATTCTTATCTACACGTTTAACAGTAACACCTGTACCTGTTCCGACAAAGTCTTTCTCTGGTACAAAGGTTACTTTACCTTCAGGAGTTACAGTATATGTACCCTCGCCTGGAATAACTTTTTCGGTTGTACCATCTTCAAATGTTGCTGGTACTGTCTCATTGATCGGAACTTCGTCATGACCTGGGGTAAAGACTGGTGTTCCTTCTTGAGTCTTACCTTGAAGACCTACTGTATTTACAGGAGTACCCTCTGGGATTACTGGTGTTACGTTTGGTGTGTAAGTAGCTATCACTGGAGTACCGTTCTTATCAACACGTTTAACAGTTACACCTGTACCTGTTCCGACAAAGTCTTTCTCTGGTACAAAGGTTACTTTACCTTCAGGAGTTACAGTATATGTACCCTCGCCTGGAATAACTTTTTCAGTTGTGCCATCTTCGAAGGTAGCTGGTACTGTTTCATCAATTGGAACTTCGTCATGACCTGGGGTGAAGACTGGAGTACCTGATTGAGTCTTACCTTGGATATCTGTTGTCTCAACTGGGGTACCTGTTGGAGTTACTGAGATAACGGTAGGAATGTATTTAGCAGAAGTCTTGATTTCAGTGGTTGAACCATCATCAGCTGTCAGAATTGCAGTTTGAACTACTGTCACACCAGAACCTGTACCTGTAAATGATGTTTCTGGTACAAAGGTTACAAGACCTGTTGACGGATCAACTGTGTAGGTACCCTCGCCTGGAACAACTTTTTCTGTCGAACCATCTTCAAAGCTATATTTTTTCTCTGTGATATTAGCTTCTGGAGAAATCTCAAAGTTCGGAGTGCCTGACTGAGTCTTACCTTGGATATTTTCAGTTTCTGCATCAGTTGAGTTAGTCGTTACTGGGCTAACTTCAGGTGTGTAAGTATCTGTGTCTGTCACAACAACCTTGTTGCCTTCAGAATCAATAGCCTCAGCAGTTACTTTAATCGTAACACCTGTACCTTTACCTGTAAATCCTGCGACTGGTGAGAAGGTTACGACACCTGTGTTTGGATCGATTGTATATGTACCTTCGTCAGCAATTGTAACAGTTGAAACATCGTTACCGTCTCCATCTACCAATGTGTATGCACCAGTAGTTGGAATAACAACTGCTTGGTAGCCGTTAGTTGTATTTGTTGGATTATTTAGCGACTCAAATACTTTTGAACCTTCTGGTGAAGTTTGGTTCTTACCTTGAATATTTTCAGAAGTAGATGGCTCAGAAGTCAAACCATAAACTGTTGGTGTGTAAATTGCAGTTGTAGTGATATCTGGTGTAGTTCCATCCTCAGCTGTGATTGTTGATGTTACTTTAATCGTTACTGGAGTTGCAGTACCAACAAAGCTTGCTTCTGGTGTAAAGGTAATCTCACCTGTAGTTGGGTTCAATTCATAAGTCCCCTCACCTGAAACAGTCTTAGTTGTTGAACCATCTTCGAATGTGAATACCGGAGCTGATGCATTTGGATTCTCACTTACAGATGCTTTAATGGTATCTGTTTGTTTTTCACCTTGTACATTGGCTGATACTTGGTCTTCTGCAGTGATAGATGTTTGTCTTACAGTTGGTACATAGGTTGCTGTGTCTGTAACTGTAATCACATTACCTTCAGAATCAGTAGCAGTTGCTGTAACTTTAACAGTAACACCTGTTCCTGTACCTGTAAATCCTGCAACCGGTTTGAAGGTTACTTCACCAGTATTTGGATTAACCGTGTACGTACCCTCGCCAACAACAGTCTTACTTGTTGTACCATCTTCAAATGAGTAAGCATCTGTAGCTGGAATCGTAACTGTCTTATCTCCAAGTGTTGTATTTTCAGCAGTATTCAGTGATGTGAAGACTGGAGTTCCAGATTGTGTACCACCTTGAACATCTTCTGTCTGAACATTTTCACCCTTAATTCCATAAACAGTTGGTGTACAGGTTGCAGAATCTGTAATGATTGCTGTTGAACCATCCTATGCTGTAATGGTTACAGCCGCCACAACCTCAACAGGAGTTGCTGTACCTACAAAGTTTGCTTCTGGTGTAAATGCAACTACGCCTGTTGCTGGATCGATTGTGTAAGTACCTTCACCTGCTACAGTCTTAGTAGTCGTACCTTTACCATCGAATGAATAGGTCGGTTCTGAAGCGTTAGGATTAGATTCACTCAATGTTGCAGTAATCGAATCAGTCTGTCCTGTTGATTTGGCATCTGCTGAAACAGCATCTTTTGCTACTAGTTCTGCTGGTTTAACTTTTGGTGTGTAAGTCGCAGTATCAGTAACAGTGATGATATTTCCTTCAGAATCGGTCGCAGTAGCCGTCACTTTTACAGTAACACCTGTTCCTGTTCCAGTGAAGCTTGCAACTGGTTTGAAGGTTACTTCACCAGTATCTGGATTTACGGTATAAGTTCCCTCACCATCAACTGTCTTAGTTGTTGTGCCATCTTCAAATGAGTAAGCACCTGTGGTTGGGATAGTTACAGTCTTATCTCCAAGAGTAGTATTTGTCGCATCATTCAAAGATGTAAATACCGGTGTACCAGTTTGAGTTGAACCCTGTACGTCTTCAGAAGTTGCATCCTCTCCCTTGATACCATAAATGGTTGGGGTATAAGTTGCTGTATCTGTGATGGTAGCAGTTGTTCCATCTTCTGCTGTAATCGTTGCGGATGCCACTACTTCAACAGGTGTTGCAGTACCAATAAAGTCTGCTTCTGGTGTAAATTCTACCAAACCTGTTGTTGGATTAATAGTGTATGTTCCCTCACCATCAACTGTCTTAGTTGTCGAACCATTTTCAAATGCATAAGTTACAGATGAAGCATTTGGATTTTCAGTCAATTTAGAAGTGATAACATCCGTTTGTTTTTCACCTAGAATAGATGCTGAAACCGCTCCTGTCGCATCAAGAGTTGTAGGCTTAACAGTTGGCGTATAGGTTGCAGATGTCTTGATTTCAGTTGTCGAACCATCATCAGCAGTTAAAGTAGCTGTTTGAACAACTTCTACTCCTGTACCCGTACCTGTAAAGGTTGCAACTGGTGAGAAGGTTACTTGACCAGTTGTAGGGTCAACTGTGTAGGTACCTTCACCATCAACTGTCTTAGTTGTTGAACCGTCTTCAAATGCATATGTCTTAGCAGTAACATTTGCTTCTGGAGAGATTTCATATGTAGGTGTGCCTGATTGAGTGATGCCTTGAACATTTTCAGAAACCGCATCTTTAGATGAAGTTGTAACTGGAACAACTGTTGGTGTGTAGGTATCTGTATCTGTTACAGTAACGGTATTACCTTCTTTGTCAATTGCTGACGCAGTTACTTTGACAGTAACACCGGTACCCTTACCAGTAAAGCTGGCCTCTGGTGAGAAGGTTACCACACCTGTATCTGGATCGATTGTGTATGTACCTTCACCGACTATCGTCTTGCTAGTAGTGCCATCTTCAAATGAATATGCTCCTTTATCTGGAATTTGTACCGATTGGTAACCATCAGTTGTATTTGTAGGGTCATTCAATGACTTAAATACTTCCGCACCTGTTGGTGAATTTTGAGTCTTACCTTGAATATTTGCTGATTCTGATGGGTTTGACGTCATTCCATACACAGTCGGTGTATACGTAGCTGTATCTGAGATAGTTGTTTCAGAACCATCTGCTGCAGTAATAGTTGATGTTGCTACAACTGTTACTGGCGTAGCTGTTCCGATAAAATCAGCTTCTGGTGTAAAGGTGATTGCACCCGTTGTCGCATCAATTGTATAAGAACCTTGACCTGCAACTGTCTTACTTGTTGTACCATCTTCAAAGGCAAATGTTGGTGCTGAAGCGTTAGGATTTGCACTTACAGTAGCTGTAATTTTATCTGTTTGTGGTTGACCTTGTGCTCCTGCAGAAATCTGATCATCTGCTACAATTGTTGCCGGCGTTACTTCTGGTGTGTATGTAGCGGTATCTGAGATAGTTTGAGTTGTTCCATCTTCTGATGTAATTACTGCTGAAGCAACAACTGTTACCGGAGTGGCTTTACCTACAAAGTCCGCTTTTGGTGAGAAGGTAATTTCACCTGTTGTTGGATTCAATGTATAAATACCTTCTCCTGCAACTGTCTTAGTTGTTGTGCCATCTTCAAAGGCATATGTTGGAGTCGATGCATTTGGATTTGCTTCTTTCAAAGCTGAAGTCATTGTCTCAGTTTGAGTAGAACCTTGAAGACCAGTTGATGTTTTATCATCTGCAACGATTGCTGTTGGAGTGACTTCTGGTGTATAGGTAGCTGTTGCAGAAACAGAGACTGTTTTACCTTCTGAATCAGTTGCTGTACCAGTTACTTTAATAGTGACACCTGTTCCTTTACCTGTAAAGCTTGCTTCCGGTAAAAAGGTCATCTCACCTGTATCTGGATTAACGGTATAGGTACCTTCTCCTGCAACTGTCTTCGTCAAGCTACCATCCTCAAGTGAATAGGCTCCAGTAGTTGGAATTGTGACAGTTGAGTCACCTAATGTAGTGTTGGCAGTGGTGTTTAATGATTCAAATGTTGGAGTTCCAGTTTGAGTCACACCTTGAACATTCTTAGAAGTAGCATCTGTACCTTCTACACCATATACAGTTGGTGTGTAAGTTGCTTCATCCGTAATGGTGGTTGTGGTACCATCTGCCGCTGTAATCGTTGCGGAAGCAACCACAGTTACTGGAGTTGCTGTTCCAACAAAGTCTGCTTCTGGTGTAAACTCAACCAAACCAGTTGAAGAATTTAGAGTATATGTTCCTTCACCTGCAACAGTTTTCGTAGTTGAACCATCATCAAAGCTATATGAAACTGCTGATACATTAGGATTTGAAGTTACGCTTGAAGTAATAACTTCAGCCTGTTTCTCACCTTGAGCTCCTGCAGAAACTTGGTCTACAGCAGTGATCGTTGTTGGGGTTACTGTAGGTGTGTAGATCGCTACCACTGTGTCGCCAGACATGTCAGCCATACGAATGCTAACTGGGTCAGGTGTACCTACAAAATCAGCCTTAGGTTGGAATGTAATCGAACCATCTGCATTCAAGGAATATGTACCTACTGTTTGACCATTAGATGTAGCTGGAACAGACGTAGATGCATTTCCACTTGCATCGAGAAGCGTTAATGATGAAGTATCAAGTGCCTCTGTAAGTGTTGTGTTAGCATCGTTATCAGTGACAGTCGCATTTGCTGCATCACCCTCAGTTCCTGCAGTGAAGAGTGCTAATACTTCTGAGGCAGTTTTCGTTTGTGCTACACCCTGAACATTTTCAGATGTAGTATTGGTAGCAGATGGAACCAAATTGATAACAGTTGGAATATAAACTGCATCCATTGTCTGAGTTGTTGTTGTATGGGTTCCATCGTTGACATTTGTAAGACCGTTTTGGTCAGTCAAAGCTGTCCAACCTGTTGTCCGACCGTTAGCATCTGTTGCACGAAGGACAATCCCCTTAGCTGTACCAACGAAATTCGCATCTGGAGTGAAGGTAATAGTTGTTCCAGTAACAGTATAAGTACCTTCACCTGCTTCCGTGTAAGTATTTGATAATGAACCATCTGGAAGGACAATTTGAACCGCCACCGATTTATCCATCGTATTGCGCGGACGCATCACTGTTTGGTCATCTTTTTCACCATAAGCTACGAATTCCGTTACACCATTTCCAGATTTGTCTTCAGCTGTTGTATAACCTGCATCATGGAAAGCAATTTGGATTGTTTGAGTCTCACCTTTAAGACCACTTGTTGTTTCCTTATCTCCACGTGGCGGGTGAACAACTTGAACGATGTTATCTTCAACTTCACCAGAGAAGGCAGTTCCATAAGGTGATGCAATTTCATTAGCATTCTTAGCGATACGAGTACGGATGGCAACACGGCTAATGGTTGTATCGATAATCTGAGTATTGCTGAAGGATTGTTGGATAACCTCACCATTGCTTGAAACTGTTGCAAGGTTTGAAGCTTCATCATCTTCAAAAATACCATTTTGGTCAAAATCTACCCAAGTGCGCACATAGGCATTCTCAATAGTACCGGTGTAGTTGTCATTCCCATTTGCATTAGCAATCAATGACAAACTATAAGTATTGTCCGAGCCAACCACGAATTTTACAATCGGTGAGCCATAATCATCGGTTGAAAGAGAGGACTTATCAAAGAGTTGAGTTACACCTTCATCCATCTCAATGTCTGCATCGTCAGATCCAGGACCGACAGGTGCTGTACCAGAAAGTTCGTTCAAATCTGGTCGAGCAGTACCCAAATATGGTTGCTGAATTTGAGTTGTCCCATCTGAGCCAAGTGTTGAAATATAGTGGGCCGCATCACGGTACTGGAGTTTTGTTCCATCTTCTTTGATGATCGCCGCATCCCCTTGGTCTTTCAGTACGAAACCAACCATGGTTGACTGAGCACCTCGAGAAGCGATGTAGAGACCAAATTCAGAAACATTATTTGACGCAAAAACAGGTTGAAGAATTGAGTTCGCATCTTGGTTATTATATCCAGAAATAACTTGAGTACCTAAACCACCATTTGTCTGATCCAAACTTGTGTAATATTGACCAGCCAGACCATTCGCGTTACCAATGTAGCGGTCCGCACTAAAACGACGTCCAAGAACACCTGGGGTGTTAACTTTATAAGTATTGGTAACTGCATCAGTTTTTGCAAGATTGGCATCAAGATTCCATGGAGTACCATTCGTTACGTAAATTTCTGATTCAAGGACACCAATGTCTTCCCCTGACACCATAATAATGTTCGGATCAACAGTTTTACCTTTGTATGTAGCAGAAAGACCGAATACTACACCAACGTTACCACCGTTGATTGCACCAGTATCATTTGAAGTAACTGGAACACCTGAACGAATAGCTGTCTTTTTACCAGTGTTAATCCCTGCATCTGCAATCCAAGAATAACTATCTTGATTGGAAGCTACAATACTAGCTTCTGCATCTGCCCCGTATTTCATATAACCAAAACTTGCCACATCATCATTAAGATAGTAGTTTTTAGCATTTGGATTATAAACGGACTCTGAAGCAGTTCCAGCAACACGGTTTTTAAAGGTTTCAGTTGCAATAAATGGCTTAAGTTCTTTAACGGTTAGCGTAACAATATAGCCAGGCATAATTTCCTTGGTATAGGTTGCACCAACTGCAAGTGACAATGTACCGTTTTTAACAACTGCACCAGTCCAGTTAGCTGTATCACCAAAGTCAAGCCAGGTAATCTGTTGCTTAAGGTCTTCCATTGACTCCGTGCCTTTGACTACCCTGGTCGCATCGTCTTTTTTAATCTCTGTTCCGTCTACATGTTTAGCTGGTACCGCAGTCGCATCAGTGATAACGCCATCTGCATCAGATCCATCTACATTGGTAGATACTGAAAGGGCGATTTGAATTTCACCATCTGGTGAATATTTACGCAATTCTAAAGCAAGTGCTTCTACACTTGTACGAACAGCTGAGATTTGCGCGTTTACTTCTTCAAGTGTTGCAAGCGCATTTTGGAAAGTTACAGTCGCTTCTGTGGCAACCAATTTTGTTGCTTGGGCTGCTGTTTGAAGAGCTGAGGCATCTTCTGTTGAGCTTACTGCTTGACGGCTTGCTTCTTGCGCCAAGACTTCTGCTTCTGAAATCACTTGCTCAAGAACAGTTTTTGCTTCTTCAACAGTTGATGGTGTTGAAGCTGTTGTGCTTGCTGTTTCAGATGCTGTTGAAACTGTTGTGCTTGTTGCTTCTGTACTTGCTGTTGAAGTAGCTGTACTTGTTGAAGCTGATTCTGATGTTGCTGCTTCTGAACTTGTTGAAGCTTCTGATGCTGTTGAAGTAGCTTCTGTACTTGCTACAGCTGATTCTGATATTGCTGCAGTTGCTTCTGTACTTGTTGAAGCTTCTGATGCTGTTGAAGTAGCTTCTGTGCTGGTTGCCGTTTGGGCTTCCGAAGTCGCGCTACTGCTATCTCCTGTGCTTGAGGCTACTGTTTGTGGCTCTGATACTGCTGTATCATCCGCTGACACGACAGCTCCTCCTCCTAAAAACATAAAAGCTGCAATCGCAACAGACGCTACACCGACATTAAATTTACGAATCGAATAACAGAAACGTTTGTCAGCTGCGGCTTCTTGTTGACGACGAAGCTTTGCTTTTTTCTTGTCTATCATGAGACTCCTCCTAGAATTATTAAGAATAACGGATATAAAATAATCTGCACTAATTTAATTATATATATGTCAAGGATTTGAATTTACCATTTCCCTAATATATTCTATTATATTAGGCACCTAAAATGAGTCCAACAAAAAAGTACTACCTTAAAAGGCAGTACCATTTTGACTATATTAAGTTCAATTCTTTATAAGCTGTTTGATACCCAATTTGTAAAATCTTTTTATCTTTCACTGATACAAGAAAAATAATCTCTTTTATTCCTTCTTATCTGACCTCAGCTGCAACTGTCTCAACCAGTGATTTTGTGATTTTTTCCATATATTTGGCCACTTCTTCATCAGTTAGGTTATCCGATGGATTTTGGAAGGTCAAGCTGTAAGCCATGGACTTTTTACCAGCCTCAATACGCTCACCTTGATAAACATCAAAGAGTTTAACTTCTGTCAGACGTTTCACACCTGCTGCATAAATAGCATCTAAGATACTTTGGTGTGTGGTTTCTTTATCCAAAAGCAGAGCAATATCGCGAGAAACAGCTGGGAATTTCGTGATATCTTTAAAAATAGGATCAGCTTGAAGAGCTTCTTCGATAGCAGATAAGTTTAACTCTGCCACGTAAGTTTCTGGAATATCATAATTTTTAGCGGTTTGTGGATGAACCTGTCCGACAAAACCAAGTAACTGTTCTCCCAAACGAATTTCTGCTGTTCGTCCTGGGTGCATACTTGTCAACTCTTTTGTCGCCACATAAGTCACTTCTAAGTTTAACTTTTTAAAGATAGCCTCTAAGATCCCTTTTGCATAAAAGAAATCGACTGGTGTAGCTGGTGTTTGGAAGTCTTTTTCCACTACCAAACCAGACAAAGCAAAAGCAAAACTATTGATTTCGGTTGGTAAATCTTCTTTAGGATGACCTGTTTGTTCAAAGATTTTTCCGATTTCATAAATCGCTAAGTTTTTATTCTGGCGTGCCACATTATAAGCAATCGTATCTAGCATTCCTGAAATCATATTTTGACGCAAAACAGAACGTTCAACGGTCATCGGCCACATCAATTCTGTTAATTGTGTCGCTTGAGGGGTAAACTCAACAGCTTTTTCTGGTGTTGTTAAAGCATAAGAGATAATTTCTGACAATCCTGCCCCTTCAGCTAGGGTACGAACTTTTCGACGCAAACTTTGTGTCAGAGTCAACTCACCTGCAGTCCCTGCAGCTTCTGGTAGAGTAGTAGGCAATTGGTCATAACCATAGATACGTGCAATTTCCTCAACCAAATCAGCCTGAATACTAATATCCCATCTGCGACGTGGCACACTAACCGTAAAGTGGGCTGCATCACCTGTGATACCAAAACCAAGTTTAGCAAAAATAGCCTCAATATCGGTATAATCTAGTGTTGTCCCTAAGCGAGTATTAACATAATCAAGATTTGTTGAAACTTCAACGGCTTCTGTCGGCACATGACCTGCAGAAACGATACCCGATAGGACTTCTCCTTCAGCTAATTCTGTCAGCATAGCTGCTGCAAAGTCAAGAGCTTCTGTAACAGTTGCATAGTTCACCCCTTTTTCAAAACGTGATGAACTCTCTGAACGTAAGTTCAAGCGTCCACTTGTCTTGCGGATAGACTTACCATCAAAAACAGCTGCTTCAAGAACGACAGTCTTAGAGTTAGCATCAATCTCCGTAGATTGACCACCCATCACACCACCTAGAGCAACAGGTTTATCATTAACCGTGATAACAATATCTTCTGTTGTTAACTCACGCACTTCACCATCAAGAGTGATAAGACTCTCACCTGCTTTAGCCTGACGAGCAAGAATGTCTCCATTTTCAAACTTATCAAAGTCAAAGGCGTGCATAGGCTGACCAAAGTAGAGAAGAATATAGTTGGTCACATCCACCACATTGTTGATAGGACGAATTCCTTGGTTCATCAATAGATTTTGCAACCACTGTGGACTCGGCTTAACCACAACATTTTCTACAACACGCGCAGAATACATCAAGACCTTATCCGAATCAATGCCTACACTGATCTTATCTTTAGCTGGTTTCTCACTCTCTTTAACCACTTTTTCAGGGAATTGAATAGCCTGACCATAGATAGCTGCCACTTCATGCGCAACTCCACGCATTGACAGAGCATCTGCACGGTTTGGGGTAATAGACAACTCAATAATCTCATCATCTAGATCAAGATATTTAAAAATTTCATCACCTGGAACAGCATCTTCTGGTAAAATTTGAATCCCATCAGAAAACTCTTTTGGAATCACTGAATCTGAAATCCCCAACTCAGCTAATGAACAAATCATGCCAAGCGATTCCATTCCACGAATTTTTCCTTTTTTTATCTTATAGTTATCTGCAATACGGGCACCTGGAATAGCAACAATAACCTTAATTCCTGCCCGTACATTTGGTGCACCACACACTACTTGGCGTAGTTCTTTATCACCTGTATTAACTTGACAAAGATGAAGGTGAGTGTCTGGAACATCCTCACAAGAGACCACCTCACCAACAACTAATTTTGACAAGCCCTCAGCTGGACTTTCCACACCTTCTACTTCAATACCGGTTGTTGACATTTTTTCAGCCAATTCTTGACTTGGCACATCAATCGCAACCAGTTCTTTTAACCATTTATAACTTACTAACATGTTTTTCCTTTCTCTCTAGGGGCTTTCTTAACAACCAATCTGTATCAATCTTATTTCCTGTCACAAACTCATGTTGACCAAAACGCTCAAAGCCATATTTTTGATAAAAAGCTTGCGCTCTGATATTGTGTTCCCAAACTCCTAACCAGACCCAATCACAATTGGAAGCCAAAGCTTTTTCCATCGCAAAATCAAATAAGACCTTTCCAAAACCCAAACCTTGATAAGCTTGTTTTAAATAAATCCGTTGAATCTCAAACGCATTAGGCAACTCTTGTTCTGTTTGAGCTAAACCTTGATTTAGTTTTAAAAAACCCGCAATTTCTTCTTCAACCAATAAAAAATAGTGCTGCGAATCAGGATTCTCTAACTCCTTTTTAAGACGTGCTAAAGATAAGTCTGAGTTAAAGTAGGTCTCAAGATCTTCTTGGTTCATATAAGATCCAAAAGTTGATTGGTAGGTGTCTATAGCTACTTCTCTTAGGAGCTCAACCTGATGAGACCCGATAGAAACAATTTTAGACATTATTTAAATTGCTCCGTGAAGCGTTGATCCCCTTGGTAGAAGCAACGAATATCATTGATACCATAACGTAACATGGCAATACGTTCTTGACCTAGACCAAAGGCAAAACCAGAGTACTCTTCTGAATCAACACCTGACATTTCAAGGACACGGGGGTGAACCATACCAGCTCCTAAAATTTCGATCCATCCTGTTTTCTTACATACATTACAACCTTGTCCACCACACTTAAAGCAAGACACATCTACTTCAACAGATGGCTCAGTGAATGGGAAATAGGATGGGCGTAAACGAATCTTACGATCCTCACCAAACATTTTCTTAATAATCATCTCAAGTGTGCCCTTAAGATCTCCCATAGAAATATTTTTTCCAACAACAAGTCCTTCAATCTGATGAAATTGATGGCTATGAGTGGCATCATCAGTATCACGACGGAAAACACGACCTGGAGAAATCATTTTTAATGGTCCTTTTGAAAAATCATGCTCATCTAACGTACGCGCTTGAACAGGGCTAGTATGGGTACGGAGTAAGATTTCCTCTGTAATATAAAAGGTATCTTGCATGTCGCGTGCTGGGTGATCTTTTGGAAGGTTCATGCGCTCAAAGTTGTAGTAATCTTTTTCAACCTCAAATCCATCAACAACTTGAAAGCCCATTCCTAAGAAAATATCCTCAATTTCTTCACTTGTTTGGCTTAGAATATGACGGTTCCCAACAGCAACTTTGCGACCTGGAAGAGTTACATCAATTGTCTCACTCTCTAGCTGTGCCTGAATCTTAGCTTGTTCAACAATTTTTACTTGCTCTTCAAAAGCAGTTGTCAACACATCACGCACTTCATTAACTTGCTTTCCGATAACAGGTCGCATATCGTGTGAAAGGTCTTTTAAACCTTTTAAGAGCTCTGTTAAAGAACCTTTTTTACCTAAAACTTGTACGCGTAAATCTTGTAACTCTTTTGAGCCTTCTGCTCCCAACTCTTTAAGTTGAGAAAGTGTCTTTTCTTGCAATTCTTTTAATTGTACCTGTAAATCCATTGCTATCCTTCCTTTTAAAACCATAATTGTGCTAGCTTAGCCATTCAACCTAACATGAGCTTCTCATCCCAAGTTCTAAACAGCCTTAACTAGCTTAACAAAAGAAAAACCGCATGCCACTACTCCTTTTAAATCGGAGCGTTAACACGCGGTACCATCCGTCTTTTATCTGCTAGGCAGACCTTAATTACCGGTCCTTTTTCTGAGTGAATTCACCAAATTTTCATCTAGGGAGCTTCCAGTCACGGCTCCCAATCCCTGTTAAATTGCCATAAGGTTACTAGTCTCTTAGACCATTATTCAATTACTACCATTCTATCAAAAAATTTTTTTACAGACAAGAGCTTTCTGTGATCTTCTCATCTTAGTTTACTGTCACTTCCCCAGTTGCATAATTTAAAGTGATACCAGATTGAACATTAGGTACAAACACATTAAACTCCAAGCTTCCATCAGAAGACTTAGCTTCCAAGTGCACTCCTGAAGAAATCAGATTATTTCCATCATAAACTAAGGAAACACGATAACGAACTCTTTTATTATTATCAAGTGCCTTTCTGATAAACCCTTCATAATAATTTTGTCCGGTTGAATCACTTGATCCAGCTTGGTTAGACCAGGCCGTCTGAGTTGCGATATTTTTAGGATTACTGGTTGAAGCATCAAATCCTTTTAAGTTCCCAGCCAAAGCATATCCAATCAGATGCCCACGATCAACCGCATGATTATATTCCCCAGATAATTTTAAGACCTGATGCCAACCTGCTGGTTTCCAAGAGGTTGAGCCATTACCAGTAGCTTCACGATTTTGATATTGTCTCGTTGCCTTGGTTAATAAGGCATTGGCAACGGTTGGAACAGTTTGCCCTTGGACCACCTTAGTTTTATTATCGACATAAGGGAGACTGGAGACCTTAGCATTAAGATCTGTCTTATTATTATTGATAATAAAGGCTCCAGCACCATTCCATTGAATCTGATTTCCTAGTTGCTGTTTGACATTAGCCGTCATCACGGTATTAGCAAGTGCTTCTGTCGGTGTGGATTCACTAGCTGTCGAGCCATTTGAAGCCACTTGACCACTACTTGCCTTGGTATTAGTTACCAATTGCGCAACTTGCTTAATGGGATTGTCGTTAGAGATTTTGTCACTTGTCGTGATAAAATATAATCCCAATGTAGCAACTAAAACTAAGAGACTAATCAGTGGGTTGGTCTTTTTTTTCCTTCTTTTCTTTGCCATGTTTACTCCTATCAGCCTGTAAATTTAGCGAAAATATCAGACCATTTGTTTGGAGATAAGATTGCAAAAGGATTATCCCCTTGTCCAAAAATGCTATAGCCTAACATTAAGCCAATAGCTAAAAAAATCAGACATAAAATTGCAACTAATAAAATAAATAAAAGGTGACGGGCAACATATTTTAATCCAAAATCCATGACTAATCCTCACTAACACGTTCAATATCAGCTCCCAAAGCAGCTAGCTTTTTATGGAACTGATAATAACCACGATCTAAGTGACTTAACTTACCAACAGTTGTTTTACCTTTAGCCACCATACCTGTTAAAATAAGCGCTGCGCTAGCACGAAGATCAGTTGACATCACAGGAGCTCCTTGTAATTCACCACCCCCATGAATCAAAGCTGTGTCACGCATAATCTCAGTACTCAAGCCCATTCGACGCATCTCTTCTAAATGTTGGAAACGATTTTCAAATACTGTTTCAATCATAGTGGATTCACCATTCACGACTGCCATCAAAGCTGTAAACTGTGCCTGCATATCTGTGGGGAACCCTGGATGAGGAAGTGTTTTAACAGTAACAGGCTTTAATTGATCAGTATCAGCTTTAACGCGAATTCCTTCTGATTCTTCAATAATCTCAACGCCCATCTCCATTAATTTAGAAATCAAGGGGCGATTGTGCTCCCAAACAGCATCTTTAATCAAGACATCACCATTGGTCATTGCCGCAGCTACCATAAAAGTCCCTGCTTCAATACGATCTTGAACAACACTGTGCTCTGCACCATGCAGTTTTTCTACTCCAACAATGGTCAACGTCTCTGTTCCAGCACCACGGACATCTGCACCCATTTTATTTAATAACATTGCCAAGTCAACAATTTCAGGTTCACGCGCTGCATTTTCAATGATGGTTGTCCCTTCAGCAAGAGTGGCTGCCATCATCAAGTTTTGGGTAGCACCGACACTTGGGAAATCCATATAAATCATAGCCCCTTTTAAGCGTTCGGCTTTAGCTATAATATCCCCACCTTCTTGGGTAATAACAGCCCCCATTGCTTCTAAGCCTTTTAAGTGTAAATCAATAGGACGACTTCCTATGGTGCAACCTCCTGGCATAGACACCTTAGCATGTCCTTGACGAGCTAAAATTGGACCTAATACCACGATTGAAGCACGCATTTGACTGACATACTCATAAGGGGCTTCATCTAAAAGATCACCAGTTGCATCTACTACCACTTGGTGTTTATCTTCATCAAAATCTACCGTAATATTTAAACCACGTACCACATTATTCATAGTAAAAACGTCTGATAAAATAGGAACATTGGTCAATTTCGTCTTACCTTCACTCGGCAAAATGGTTGCTGCTAAAAGAGGTAATACTGCATTTTTCGCCCCTTCAATAACAACTTCTCCTTGTAATTTAGTGTTTCCACCATTAACAATAATTTTATCCATTAGATACTCCATACTTTATATTTTACTGAAATACGGTCCACATCAGTTGACTTAACTCAATAATACCCAAGAAAAATGACGACACAAGGTAGCCTAAAGCAATGCTAATAAAAACTACAAAAACACGAATACGTCCCAAATTATCAGGTGTCATTTTTATCATCTTCTCCCAGTCAAATAAATGACTAAATAAGTGATAAGAAAAATAGATGAAAAAAAGATGACTTGAGAGTGTCACAATATGATTGATTAATTCCATAAGAACATCATAACAAAAAAACCGAGAAAAATCTCGGTTTAGCTACTTATTTTGTTCCAACACTGATTCGGTTAAGAGCACGTTGAAGAGCAATTCGGGCACGACGCACCTCATCAATATCATGCGCATTTTCTGCATCAGCTAAGTCACGTTCGGCACGAAGTTTCGCACGTTCAGCACGACTAACATCAATGTCACGCTCACGTTCAGCTGAATCTGCTACAATGGTCACGACATTATCTTTCACTTCCATAATGCCTCCATTAATAGCTACCCAATCAACATGCTTATCATCATCAATGCGACGAATTTTCATCTCGTGTACGGCAAGAGGAGCCATAAGATTAACGTGATTTGGTAAAATCCCCATCTCACCATCAATTGTTCTCACAGAAATAAGGTTTGCATGATGGTCGTATTTTATACCATCTGGAGTCACGACTTGTACCGTCATATATCCCATAGACTCACCTCATTAGTAACCTAATTTTTTCGCTTTTGCGACAACATCCTCAATTGGACCAACGTTTCTAAAGGCATCTTCTGGAATATGATCATATTTTCCTTCAAGAATTTCTTTAAATCCTTTAACAGTTTCTTTAACTGGAACATAAGATCCTGGCATACCAGTAAATTGCTCTGCTACGTTAAAGTTTTGTGATAAGAAGAATTGGATACGACGGGCACGTCCTACCAACACTTTCTCATCATCTGATAATTCGTCCATCCCCAAGATTGCAATGATATCTTGTAACTCACGATAACGTTGTAACACACGTTGTACTTCTGAAGCAACCTCATAGTGTTCTTGACCCACAATCTCTGGGGCAAGAGCACGTGAGCTTGATGCCAATGGATCAACAGCTGGGTAAATCCCCATTTGTGTTAAGCGACGCTCTAGGTTAGTAGTTGAGTCCAAGTGTGCAAAAGCAGTCGCTGGGGCAGGGTCAGTATAGTCATCGGCTGGGACATAAATGGCTTGAATAGAGGTAACTGAACCTTTTTTAGTAGAGGTGATACGCTCTTGCAATTGTCCCATCTCAGTTGCTAAGGTTGGTTGGTAACCAACAGCAGAAGGCATACGACCAAGAAGAGCTGATACCTCAGAACCGGCTTGCGTGAAACGGAAAATATTATCAATGAAAAGAAGAACATCTTGACCTTCTACATCACGGAAATACTCAGCGATGGTAAGTCCTGTCAGCGCAACACGCATACGAGCACCTGGTGGTTCATTCATTTGACCAAAGACCATCGCAGTCTTTTCAATAACACCAGATTCTTTCATTTCCCAGTAAAGGTCATTCCCTTCACGTGTACGTTCACCAACACCAGTAAAGACTGAAATCCCACCGTGCTCTTGCGCAATATTGTGGATCAATTCTTGAATTAGAACCGTCTTACCAACACCGGCACCACCGAATAAACCAACCTTACCACCTTTTAGATATGGAGCAAGAAGGTCAATAACCTTAATACCTGTTTCTAAAATTTCAGTTGAAGTTGATAACTCATCAAATGCTGGCGCTTTTTTATGAATTGGTTCACGATCAACAGCATCTGTAAAAGGTGCCTCAAGATCAATGGTGTCACCCAAGACATTAAAGACACGTCCCAAGGTTTCTTTACCAACAGGTACAGAAATCGGACGACCAGTATCCAATACTTCTAAACCACGGCTTAAACCATCAGTAGATTCCATAGCAATAGTACGTACTAAACCATCACCCAATTCAAGAGCAACTTCTAGAACGATTTTTTGAGATTTATCGCCATTTTTATAAACTACCAACGCATTGTTAATCTCAGGTAGGGTCTCACCAGCATCAAAACGAACATCAACTACTGGTCCAACAACCTGAGCAATTTTGCCTGAGCTCATTATTTTCTCCTTATGTTATTTTGATTTTTAGATAAGATAACTATTCTATAAAACAATTATCAATCTAAAGCATTTGCACCACCGACAATCTCAGTGATTTCTTGTGTAATCGCTGCTTGACGTGCACGGTTATACTGAATGGTTAAATCGTTAATCAGATTTTTAGCATTATCTGTTGCAGCACGCATCGCTGTCATTCCTGCTGCATGTTCTGCTGTTTTAGCATCAATAATTGCCCCATAAATTAAACTTTCTGTAAACTGTGGTAGCAATTGATCTAAAATAGCTTCACGATTTGGTTCTAATTCAAACCCTGTGACACCTTCTTTTGCAGCCTCACCTTCATCTAAGTCAGAGATTGGAAGCATTTTTTGAACACGGACTTGACTTGTCAAACTATTAACATGATGATTATAACAAACATATAATTCATCAAATAGCTCTTCTTTATACATCTCCACAGATTGTGAGATGATGCGTCCAACTTGCTCAAAACTAGGTTGGTCTGCTAAGCCACGTAACTCAAACGCAATGTCTATCCCACGTGCCTTAAAGAAGTCTGCTCCCATACCGCCAATAGCAATAATTTCATACTCATCTGTATGATCATGATCTTGCTCTAGCATTTCCATAACTGCTTTTAAGATGGTTGAATTGTAGCCACCAACTAATCCTTTATCAGAGGTGATCACAATATAACCTGTTTTTTTAACAGGACGTGATACCAACATTGGATTAGTTGATCCTCCTGACAAATCACCTTTCAATAGATCCGTTGTGATTTGACGAACTTTTGAAGCATAGACTTGGAAATCTTTTGCAGCTTGTTCTGACTTAGTCAATTTGGCTGCAGATACCATATGCATGGCACCTGTAATCTGACTTGTTTTTTTAGTGGATGCAATCCTTGCTTGAATTTCACTAAGAGAGCCTGCCATAATGAAAGCCTCCTATTCTTAGTTAAATCGTGATTGATCTTTAAATTCTTGAATAGCTGCATCTAAAACAGCTTCCTCAGGAAGATCTTTTGTTGTGCGAATATGGTCAAAGATATCACTATGATTAGCATCAAAATAAGCATACAACTCTTCCTCAAATGCTAATATATCTGCTACAGGAACACTATCTAGGAAACCATGTGTCAAAGCATATAAAATCGTCACTTGTTTTTCCACAGGAAGTGGCTGATGCAATGGTTGTTTTAAGACCTCCACTGTACGACGACCACGGTTTAATTTTGCTTGTGTCGCAGCATCTAAATCAGAACCAAACTGTGTAAAGGCTTCTAACTCACGATAAGAGGCCAAATCTAGACGAAGCGTTCCTGCTACCTTCTTCATTGCTTTAATTTGTGCAGAGCCCCCAACACGTGAAACAGACGAACCTGCATCAATGGCTGGACGGATACCAGAGTTGAACAAATCGTTTTCTAAGAAAATTTGCCCATCTGTAATCGAAATAACATTGGTTGCAATATAAGCTGAAATATCTCCTGCCTGAGTTTCGATAAATGGAAGAGCCGTAATAGAGCCACCTCCTAGTTCATCAGAAACTTTTGCTGAACGTTCCAATAAACGACTATGCAAATAGAAAACATCCCCTGGATAAGCTTCACGCCCTGGAGGACGACGAAGAAGAAGAGAAAGTTCACGATAAGCGACTGCTTGTTTTGATAAATCATCATAAACAATCAAAACGTGTTTCCCATTATACATAAACTCTTCTGCCATTGCGACACCAGCATAAGGTGCCAAGAATAAAAGCGGAGAAGGTTGTGAAGCAGACGCTGTAACCACAATCGTATAATCCAAAGCCCCATATTGACGAAGGGTTTCAACTTGCGTACGAACAGTTGACTCTTTTTGTCCAATCGCCACATAAATACAAATCATATCTTGACCTTTTTGATTCAAGATAGCATCGATAGCGATGGAGGTCTTACCTGTTTGACGGTCACCAATCACTAGTTCCCGTTGACCACGACCAATGGGAACAAGAGCATCAATAGCTTTTAATCCCGTTTGTAATGGCTCAGAAACAGATTTACGTTGCATGACACCTGGAGCTGGAGCTTCAACAGGACGGGTCTTATTTGTCTTGATCTCACCCAATCCATCTACAGGTTGGCCAAGAGGGTTCACCACACGTCCAATCATTTCTTCACCTACTGGTACTTCCATGATTTTACCAGTACGTTTGACTGTGTCACCTTCACGGATAGCTCCGAAATCTCCCAAAATGATAATCCCTACATCATTTGACTCAAGGTTTTGAGCCATACCGAAGGTTCCATTTTCAAAAATAAGGAGTTCTCCACTCATGGCATTATCTAAACCACGAGCACGAGCAATACCATCACCGATGTACGTTACGACACCGATTTCAGTGACGTCAAAATTTGGCTGAAAATTTTCGATTTGCTTTTTAATTAAAGCGCTAATTTCTTGTGCATTTATTGCCAAAAGTTACACCACTTTCTATTTTAAATTCATTTTCAATTGCTGTAATTGTTGTTTGATACTTGTATCAATGACTTGATTATTAGCTTGTAAGATAAAACCAGCAATCAAAGATGGATCAACTTCTTCAATCAGACGTCCTGCCTTAATCCCAAATTTTTGGGATACCTTTGCGAGTAAACGTTCTTTTTGATCTGATGACAAATTAACTGCAGACTTGACTAGTATATCATAGGTATTACTAGCCTTATCCATCTCCTCTAAAACTGCCAACAAAATTTCCTTTAACAAGGCTTCTCGATCATTTTGTAAAATTACCTCAAGAAAATTGTTCAATTCCTTTGAACTAGACTCTTGAAACAACCTAACAATTTGAATTTTTTCTGACTTAGGAACGCTGATATTAGCAAGAAAACTAGCGATATCAGTTGTTTTAAAGATTTCTAATATGGCTAAAGTCTCTTGCCGTAAAGAAGGAATGATAGCCTTATCAGAAGCGATTTCAACTAAAGACTTGGCATAAACTTGCACAAGAGCTGTTGTTTTTGCATCCATTAGGCTTCTCCTAGTTTATCCAGATAAGAATCAATTAACTCTGACTGTGCTTTAGCATCAAGATGCGTTGCCATGATCTTTTCAGCTAAAAGAACTGTTAAGTCAGCAACTTCTCCCTTAACACTTGCGACAGCTTCTGCTTTACTTTGTTCAATATTTTGTTTCGCCTGTTCAATTTGGCGACCAGCTTCTAGTCGTGCTTCTGAGATGATTTTATCACCTTCTGATTGACTAGTATGTCTAGCAGTTTCTACAATTTGACCTGCTTCTTCTCTTGCATGAGCAAGCTGTTGCTCACGTTTTTCTTTCAATTCTTCTGCTTGCGCTAAAGACTGCTCTGCACCTTCAATATCAGAAGCAATTTTCTGCTCACGCGCTTCGAAGATTCCTGTAATTTGCTCCCAAGCATACTTACGAATAAGAACATACAAAAGAATAACTGAGCCAGTCACGATAATCAGATTACCAAGCGTTGTTGCATTAATTAGTAATTCCACTATGTCTCTCCCCTCTAATTACTCTTCCTCATCCAAAATCTTTTCGCCAACATATTTGGAAGATAAAATGATAAATACATAAGCCTGAATACTACCGATAAATAGCGAAAATGCTGTCCAAACCAAATTTATCCCAAATGATAGTGGGGCCAAAAAGACGTTGATACCAACTAAGTTGACAATTAAAGACGTTACCACCTCACCGGCATAAATATTACCGAATAAACGAACAGCTAATGAAAGAACATTAGTAAATTGCTCTAAAATGGTCATTGGAAGCATGGCAGGCATTTCTCCCAAATAGCCTTTTAAATAGTGGCTCATTCCTTTTTTACGAATAGCCCCAATATGAACAACCAAGGCTACTATTAGAGCCAGCCCAAGATCGATACCAAAACTAGCTGTTGGAGATGTCCAAAAGTTATAACCGCCTAGTTCAACCTTACTTAGCAAACCGATAGAGTTGGAAAACCATACAAAGAAAAAGATGACAAAGAAAAACAGACTATAATCTTTGGTGTATTTGCCCAAGTTTTGACTAATGGCACCTTGAACAAACTCATACAAAAATTCAATCACATTCTGCTTCCCTTTAGGTTTTACAGACATTTTTCTCGTTGAAAAATAAATCAATAAGAAGGCTGATAAAACCACCAAGAGAGACATGATAAGAATTGTCACATCAAAATGTATTCCTAAAAATTGGACTACTAAATTTTCTGATGACTCCATATTCTCCCCCTTTTAGAATAGAAAATAATTACAATTGATTTCCTATTTTACGAGGAATGTAAAGACAAAGAGAACAAAGAATGTTCCTTCAATAAAGGCAACACCTGTAAACATCAATGTTTGCAATTTGCTATACATTTCAGGTTGACGTGCTGCAGCTTTTGCAATGTTAGCGACAAGAATACCTTCACCGATACTAACACCCATAACTGCAATACCAAGTGCTAAGATAGCTAAATTCATTTCGAATTCCTCCATTATTAAAAAATTTTACCTGTCTAGTTTAGTCCTATTTTTTAGGTTTGTCAATGAAAATAAGCGATTTCTTTCACTTTTCTTAAACCATTCCTAACCTTTATCAGTAAGGTTATGACTTGCTTTCAAAAACTTTACATTCATTTTCATAGACTTTTCTTCCTATTTAAACAGGACGGATATACCGTCCCATTTGAACATTATTTTTTGAGATTCCAAATTTCTTCTGCGTATTCTGTAATCGTGTCATCTGATGTGAATTTATCTGAGTTGGCGATATTTAACAAACTCATACGAGACCATTGTGCACGATTACGGTAAAGCTGATCAATTTTTTCTTGAGCTTCTACATAAGCAGGGAAATCTTCTAACAAGAAATACTCATCATTATGCGTAATCAGTGCTTCATAAATCTCTGTTCCCTCTGCTTGACTATTTGGAATAGTGCCATTGATGAAACTATCGACAACACGTTTAATCACAGGATTGGCTTCATACACCCCGCGAGCATAATAATCATGTGCGGCATAATGGGCATAAACAGCGTCTTTATCCATACCAAAAATCACAATATTGTCATCTCCGACTTCATCTTTGATTTCGATATTTGCACCATCAAGCGTTGCCAATGTAATAGCTCCTGTCATCATAAACTTCATATTTGATGTTCCGGATGCTTCTTTTGATGCCAGCGAGATTTGTTCTGAGACATTTGCTGCAGGGATAATCAGTTCAGCTAAACTCACATTATAGTTTTCAAGGAAGACAACCTTCAATTTCCCTTGCAAACTATCATCATAATTAATCAAATTTGCTAATTCATTGATAATCTTGATCACAGACTTGGCAAAATGATAGCCTGGTGCTGCCTTGGCTCCGAAAATAAAGACACGTGGTACCATATCTTTATCTGGATTATCTTTTAAGTCAAGGTAGAGTTTAATAATATGAAGAACATTTAGCAATTGGCGTTTATAAGCATGTAGGCGCTTGACCTGAACATCAAAAATGGCTTCTGTTGAAACTTCAACACCTGTTGTTTCAAAAATATATCGTGCCAACTTAGCCTTAGCCTCTTGCTTAACATGATAAAAATTGTCTAAAACAGTTGTATCATCTGCATAAGCTTTTAGTTTTTGAAGCTCATGAATATCTGAACGCCATGCTTCTCCAATTGTTTCATCAATTGCTTTTGATAATTCTGGTGCTGCAATTTGTGTCCAACGTCGTTGCACAATACCATTTGTCTTGTTATTAAACTTCTCTGGGTATAAAAGATAAAAGTCATGTAGAGTATCTTCTTTAAGCAGTTCTGTATGAAGTTTCGCAACACCATTGACTGAGTGTCCTCCAATAATAGCTAAGTTAGCCATATGGATTTGCCCATCTTTGACAATACGCGTGCGATTAATCACCCCAGAGTCAATCCCTTTTTGAGCCATCTCTGCTACAAATCTGTTATCAATTTCTAGAACAATCTGATAAACACGAGGAAGAACGTGTTTAAAGAGTTCAGCATCCCATTTTTCAAGAGCCTCAGATAAAATGGTATGATTGGTATAACTCATGGTTTTAACAGTCGTATTCCAAGCAGTTGACCAATCCAAACCATAATCATCTACCAAGAGACGCATAAACTCAGCTGGAGCAACAGCTGGATGAGTATCATTAATGTGAACAGATACTTTTTCATGAATCTGCTCAAGAGGTAATCCTTGCTTGAGGTAAGACTTGATAATTGTCTGCAAACCTGCACTGGTCATAAAGTACTCTTGAACTAAGCGAAGCTGCTTTCCTTCATAGTTTGAATCATCTGGATACAAGATGGCTGTAATATCTTCTACTCTACGACGAGATTCTAATGTAGGATAATATAGCTCATACTCTTCAGGAATCTCAACATCCCAAAGGCGCAGATTATTAATATTGTCATTTTCAAATCCAATTTGAGGAACATCATAAGGAACAGCTCTCAAAACCTGAGCCCCTTCATAAACTGGCACCAGTTTCCCGTTTTCGTCTGCGCTTAAATAAACATCCCCGAATAGTTTGACATCTACGATGTTATGATCCTTACGTGTCTCCCAAACATTACCAATTGATCCAAACCATGAATCTGGAAGTTCAACTTGATAACCATCAACAATGCGCTGTTTAAACAACCCGTATTGGTAACGAATACCATTACCAAAACCTGGATAGCCTGTTGTGGCTAATGAGTCCATAAATGCTGCTGCCAAGCGTCCTAGACCACCATTACCTAATGCCATATCATGCTCTGCATTTTTACAGCATCAAAGTCAACATTTAATTCCGCAAAGCCTTCTTTTACAATGTCTAAAATCCCTAAGTTAAGAAGATTGGTTTCTAGCATACGTCCTGGTAGAAATTCAATTGAAAAATAATAGGCTACTTTTTCTTGATTTTCTGATATCTTCCGATTTCTCTCCAACCAGAGGGGCGTATAGTACTTACGGATCACTTTTGCTAAAGAGGTAAATAATTCAGTTGGTGTAGCATCAACGACTTTAATCAGTTGTTCTTCATGGAGCGTGTCTTTAAAATCACGAATAAATTTTTCTTTTGTCAGTTGCATCTTTCTTTTTCCTTATGATGAAAGCAAATGTTGATAAAGTTCTTGATAAGCATTACTTGCAGTATCCCAAGAAAAATCTCTTGTCATAGCCTGTTCTTGTAGTGCTTTCCAATCTTCCTTATGATGACAATAGACATCAAGGGCTCTTTCTAGGGTTTTAGTCAACCAGAAGCCTGTTAAACCTTTGAAAGTAAATCCTGTTCCAGAATGATCATAAGGATTATAAGGTTGCACTGTGTCTTTAAGACCTCCTACTTCATGGACCAATGGTAAACTGCCATATCTCATCGCCATCATTTGTGATAGACCACATGGTTCAAAAGCACTTGGCATAAGGAAAAGATCACTGGCTGCATAAATTTGTTGAGCCAACTCTAAATCAAAAGTAATATTAGCTGATAACTTTTCAGGATAAACTTGCGCAAACCATGCAAAAGCCTGCTCAAAGTCAGCGTAGCCTGTTCCAAGCAAGGCAATTTGAACATCTTGTTGTAGGATATGTTGAAGCTCATCTACGACAACATCAAAACCTTTTTGGTCTGTTAAGCGCGAAACAACTCCAATCAAGGGAACATCTGCTCGAACTGGTAATCCTAAGCGCTCTTGAAGGGCTGCTTTATTGATAGCCTTACCAGATAAATCCTCAACTGAAAAATGAGCTACCAGATGTTTATCAGTTTCAGGATCTAGTATTTCAGTATCAATCCCATTAACAATACCTGATACCTTACCTGCCTCCATGCGCATAACTTGATCCAAGCCCTTACCAAATTCAGGAGTCATGATTTCATGCGCATAACTTGGTGAAACAGTTGTCACATGATCTGCATAAAGAATAGCCGCTTTCATCCAGTTTAAACAATCATTCCAACGCAAAGTCCCATCAGCATACCGTTCATAGCCTACACCAAATAGTTCCCAAAGCATCCCAGAATCAAACTGACCTTGAAACTCAATATTATGAATGGTAAAGATTGTTTTGATCCCTTGATAAGCTTGAATCCAATGGTATTTTTCCTTCAATAAAAAAGGTATCATCGCAGTATGATAATCATGAACGTGTAAAATATCTGGAATAAAGTCAACTTTTTCCATCAATTCTAAGGCTGCAAGCTGAAAGAATGCAAAGCGTTCGCCATCATCCCATTCTCCATAAACACGACCACGGAAGAAATAATCACGATTATCAATAAAATAGAAGGTGACACCATCTTTTACAATTCTTTTAACCCCAACATATTGGTGACGCCAACCGACATTGGTATAAAAATAGAGAACATCTTCTACTTCATGACCAAACTTTTGATCCACAACATCATAGTAAGGAAGAATGACTCGGACATCATTTCCCTTTTTAACAAGAGATTTAGGCAATGCCCCAATGACATCACCTAATCCTCCTGTTTTGGCAAAGGGAGACCCCTCTGCCGCCACAAATAACAATTTCATTAAACTACATCTCCGCTAATTTTTTGTCCTTTACCAATCACAACTGGATGATCTTCTGTTCCACGAATAGTCACTCCCGCTGGAATTGTAACGGATTTATCAATGATGGCATATTCAACCACTGCTCCTTCTTCAATTTTCACCTTAGGGAAAATGATAGAACGTTTGACACTAGCATCTTTGGCAATATGACAGCTACGTGAAATAATGGAATGATCAACTGTACCTTCAATAACACTACCAGATGCAAATTGAGAATTCGTCACATGTGATCTATCATCAAAGTAAGTAGATTCTTCGTTTTTAACCTTGGTATAGATTTTTTGGTTAGAATAAAGTAAAGAGTAGAATTTTTGTGGATCTAACATATCCATATTCGCATCATAATAAGATTTCACAGAGTTGATATTTGCTACATAGCCTGTGTATTCAAATCCTAGTGCTTTTGATTCTACCAATAATTGTCTCAATAAGAAGCGTAATTTCATTGGGTCTTCTTTTTGAACTTCTTCTTCTAATTTTTCAATCAACCATGGTGTATTAACGATATAAATCCCTGTTGACATTTTCTCTAAATCACCATTAACATCTGTTAACTCTTTTTTCCCAACAACAGTGTCAGTTTCATCCATCACAAGAATTTCATTGACAGGAGATAGCTGTGCTTTAGGAAGCTTTTTATAGACCACTGTCATTTCACGTTGATTGGCATTGTGTAAATGAAGTACCTGTTGAAGATCGATGTTACATAATATATCGCAACCCATATAAATCGTTTGATCACTGCCAGAGCGTTTTAAGTAAGTCAAGATTTGCTCGTAGTAGTCTTTGTCTGCAGTATCAATTTCATCATCCGCATTATGAAATCCTAAGAAATAATGACTTAAAAGCGTGTTTAAGCCCCATTCACGACCACTACGAATATGATCAAAAATTGAACGGATATTTTGACCACGGAAGATACCGTAAACACTTCGGATACCAGCATTTGCAAGATTTGATAATTGAAAGTCAATCAAACGATATTTCCCATCAAAAGGAAGATTAGCAAGAGGACGATTTGCCGTTAAGTCCCCCATATCATGATAACCAACTGTGTTTCCTAAAATTGCAGAATATTTATCAATCTTCATTTGGTACCCCCACTACCTCATTATATCCAACGACTTGTACTTCTTCTGTGCCATCAATGACAACACCCTCACCAATTTCTGCGCCTTCACCAATGATGGCACGTGTAATTTTAGCACCCGCTCCAATCTTAGCACCACTCATGATAAAGCTATCTTTAATCTCTGCGCCTTCTTTAACCTGAACATTTGTAGATAAGATAGAATGTTCCACCTTCCCTGATACAAAACATCCATCAACAACGAGAGAATCTTTCACTTCTGCTTCAGCTGTAATAAAGTTTGGTGGTGCAATTTGGTTTTTAGAGTAGATTTTCCAAGAACGATCACGACTATCTAACTCATTATCAACAGCAATATACTCCATATTGGCTTCCCATAGGGATTCGATTGTCCCTACATCTTTCCAATAGCCGTTGAAGTTATAAGTGTAAACTCGCTCACCAGAGTCAATATAAGCTGGAATGACATTTTGTCCAAAGTCAGACATATCAATAGTATTTTTCTCAGCATCTACTAACATTTCACGAAGGCGTTTCCAAGTGAAAATATAGATTCCCATAGAAGCCTTTGTTGATTTAGGCTCTGCTGGTTTTTCTTCAAATTCAACGATACGATCGCTAGCATCAGTGTTCATAATCCCAAAACGACTAGCTTCTTTTAATGGAACATCAATAACGGCAACTGTTAAGCTAGCTAAATTGTCCTTATGCGTTTGTAGCATATCATCATAATCCATTTTATAAATATGGTCACCTGATAGGATTAACACATATTCTGGATCAATACTATCAATATAGTCAATATTTTGATAGATAGCATGACTAGTTCCCTGAAACCAACGATTTCCTTCTGTAGCGGAATAAGGCTGTAAAATCGTTGCACCAGAATCAATACCATCAAGCCCCCAGGCTGATCCATTACCGATATGACTATTAAGAGCTAAGGGTTGGTATTGTGTGATGACACCAACATTGTTAATACCTGAATTGGCACAGTTGGACAAGGCAAAATCAATAATGCGATAACGTCCACCAAATTGAACAGCTGGCTTAGCAATACTTTGTGTCAATTTCCCAAGACGTGTTCCTTGACCACCAGCAAGGATTAGTGCTAACATTTCATTCTTCATCTAGTTCTTCCTTCCAAGAATTTATTATTTTTTTAAACGACGTTTAATTTTCCAGATACTTGCCCCAAGCGCTGGAAGTGTAAAGCTTAATGTGTGATCGTAGTGTTTCCAAGACCCTCTTTGAGTTCGAGTGATAGGGTTATTTTCTTTCCAAACACCACCAAATTCTTCCCGTTCTGTATTTAAAATCTCTTCGTAAATCCCTGCTTGAGGAAGACCTATGGTAAAATCTTTTCGCTCAACAGGAACCATATTAAAGACACACACTAAGAGATCACCCTTCTCATTTTTTCGGATAAATGATAGGACACTTTGGTCACGATTATCTGCATCAATAATCTCTATACCATCATAAGAATCATCAATTTGCCAAAGTACTTTATGGTCTTTGTACAACTGATTCAAAGTAGATGTGAACTCTTTCATTTTGGCATTCATCTCATCTTCAAGATTAGACCACTCTAAACTTTCATCATATTTCCATTCTAAAAACTGTCCAAATTCACTTCCCATAAAAAGAAGTTTTTTACCAGGATGACAGATTTGATAGGTATATAAATTGCGAAGTCCTGCAAATTGATTATAACGATCCCCCCACATTTTATGCATCATGCTTTTCTTACCATGTACAACTTCATCATGTGAAAATGGTAAAACAAAATTTTCACTAAACAGATACATAAAGCTAAAAGTAACCAAATTAAAGTCATACTTACGATAAACAGGATCTTCCTCATAGAATTTTAGAATATCATTCATCCATCCCATATTCCATTTATAATCAAACCCTAAACCATCATCTTCTTGATGACCTGTAATGCTTGTCGCCGCTGTTGCTTCCTCAGCAATCATCATCACATCTGGATAATAACCTTTTATGACACGGTTTAATTTTTGTAAAAATCCAAATCCCTCGTAATTGCGATTCCCCCCATCTTTATTGGGTTGCCAAGGACCGCTATCGTAATCTAAATAAAGCATATTACTGACAGCATCAACCCTTATCCCATCAATATGGTAAGTATCAATCCAGAATTTAGCACTTGAGATTAAAAATGATTGGACTTGATTTTTCCCTAAATCAAAGTTCAAGGCTCCCCAACCATAATTGTGGGCGCGATCATGATCTTGATACTCAAAAGTAGGTGTCCCGTCAAAATAGGCTAAAGCATCATCGTTAATCGTAAAGTGTCCTGGTACCCAATCAACCAAAACACCAATATTATGAAGATGGCAAGCTTCAACAAAATCTTGGAACTGTTCAGGAGTACCATAGGTTGATTCAAAAGCAAAATACCCCATTAGCTGATAGCCCCAACTCATTCCCAGAGGATGAGCCATCAAGGGCATAAACTCAACATGAGTATAATGCATGTCAACTAGATATGGAATCAACTCCTCTTTTAATTCTTCAAAATTATAAGGACGACCATCTTCATGAACTTTCCATGAGCCTGCATGAACCTCATAGATATTAACGGGACGTTGTTTAAACCCTAAACGCCTCCTTCTTCCTAACCATAATCCATCTTTCCATTTTTTAGGTTTTAGATGTTTAATCACTGTCCCTGTGCCTGGCCGTTTTTCAAAATATACCGCAAAGGGATCAATCTTTTCAACTACTTGACCACTAGCACGTGTCACCAAATACTTATAAATCTGTCCTTCATTCGCTAGGTCTGTTTCTACTTCCCAGACACCAGCATCATTAGGCGTCATAGGAAGTGGATTTTCTCCCCAATTGGTAAAATCACCAATGACCGAAACTGCTTTAGCATTTGGTGCCCAAACTCTAAAAACATGGTGCTTTCCATCCTCGGCTAAATGACAACCAAAATAATCCTGTGCCTGATAATTTTCTCCAATACCAAAAGTCCACAACGCTTCTTGTGTATCCATTCCATCACCCTTCCATGTGTAACCGTATTCAATATAGCTAATTTTCTGAAAATTAAAAGTAAACAAAAATAACCTGAAAACAATATCAGGTTATTTTTTCTTTTCAAAGACCACTACTGTTAACGGCTCTAGCGATAGTGCGCTTTGTTGTAAGCGCTTTTCATTTGTCACTAGTATATCATATTTTTCATGGTCTGTCATGCTAATTTTCACGTTTTTTCCAATAATATTGAAAATTATTTTAAAAGAACGCTCATCTTTAGTTGTGAAACTAATAAATCCTGAACCATGTTCTGCAGTTTCAACATAAACATGGTTTAAAATATCATCAAATGTTTGATAAGAAAAGCCACTAACGCTTGTTTTCAGTTGAATAATCTGACGGATAAACTCAATACTGGCTTTATAAATAGTCACATTATTCCAATTGACTTGGTTCACTTGGTCTGGAGCATTGTAACTATTCATCGCTCGCTCTTTATCTTCTTGAGTCAACTCAGCATTTTCACCTGTTGGAAAGAGTTTGGTGCGTAAAAATTCTTGCCCCAACTCCATAAAGCTCATCCCTTGCATCAAAAGATTCATAGCTGTTGCGACTTCTACACGTCTAATATGGACATCTTGATTATCATCAGGATTGAGCTCTAAGAAAAGATCGTTTAAATTATAATTATCGTGGGCTTCTACATAATTTAAGACCTGACTTGGCGTTAGATAAGGAGATAACTCACCACTTCCCAAAATAGCTTTAGCCACTTTATCTTCTGTTGCCTCTCCAGAAACAAAACCTTTTTTGAAGTCTCCATAAACTTCCGCTCCTTTAACAGCATCCCTTTGATCATCATTAAAGAAGCCAATTCTTGGCATCTGAGAGGCATTTCCTTTTTTAGCCTTATCTTCTGGCATGAGGCCTGTTCCCATATCCCAACCTTCTCCATAAAGAAGAATATTAGGATCAATAGCATCAACAGCCTTTCTAATCGCATTCATCGTTTCCACATCATGTATCCCCATCAGATCGAAACGAAAGCCGTCAATATTATACTCCTCAATCCAATATAAAATGGAGTCGATCATATATTTTCTAAACATCTCTTTCTCACTAGCCGTTTCATTACCAACGCCTGTTCCATTTTGGAAAGAGCCGTCAGGATTCATACGATAGTAATAATCAGGAACGGATAGTTGGAAAGCAGAATCTCGAGAAGAATAGGTATGATTATAAACCACATCCATAATGACGCCAATTCCAGCATCGTGATAGGCTTGAATCATCTGCTTTAACTCTAAAATACGGACAGAAGGGGCATGAGGATTTGAGGTAAAACTCGCTTCGGGAACATTATAATTTTCTGGATCGTATCCCCAATTATAAGCATAGTCACCATTTTCATCAATTATCTGGTGATGATCAAATAATGGCTGAAACTGAACATAATTAATGCCTAACTGCTTGACATAATCAAAGGCAGTTTTATCCCCGTAAATATTCTTAGTCCCTGTTTCGATAGCACCTAAAAACTTACCACGATTCTCCAATCGAACACCTGACGTCTCAGACTTTGTAAAATCTCTGACATGCATCTCATAAATAACCGCTTGGTTAGGATTGGCTAAACGCCATGTCGCCTCTGCACCATGCTTGACTGAAAAACCTTCTGGCACTAAATCCGCTTTATCAATGACAATAGATCTTCTACCATTTGCAGTGGTTGCAATAGCATAAGGGTCTCTTGTGTCTCTAAAAGTTCGTTTTCGGTAATAGACACGGTAGCAATAAGCCCTATAATTTAAATCCTCTGAAACTGTCGTAAACCAAACACCGTGAGTATTATGTGTATGATCTTCCCAATTTTCAGCATGCCCACGCTCCATTTTAACAACACGCTCAACACTAGATTTATCATCTGTAGAACTATATAAAATCAATTCTACTCTTTGAGCTGTCGGAGCCCATAGCCTAAATTCCGTCTGTTCCTTCTGATAAGAAAACCCTAGCCATCCCGAATAGCCCCATTTACGATCAAATCGATAGCTGTGTAAGGCCATATCAAAAGCATGTGGTTGACGAAAACGATAATGATGACTGGTTACCGCCGCTTGTCTGGAATAATAAACGGTATCATCCCCCTCAACAATCCAGACCTCAGCCTTTGCAATTCCATAATCTCTATGGATACAATAATCCTGTGTTTTTCTTGACCAATCTGAATTTTTCACCATCAAATAAACTTCACTTAAATGATGTTGGGCGGGGTAAGAGAGGTTAGCAACAATCCCAAAAGAATCAAAACGTGCAAAATGGCTATCCCACCCATTTTCACCTTCTATCCACTGCCAGACACTATAATCAAAGTATGAGCCTGATTGGCTATGATAATGTAGTATTACTTGGTTTTCCATCCTCATCAACCTCTTTCATCTCTATCTTTTCATCCAAATATTCGACTTCACGAACAAATTTTTGTGCAATCGCCTCCATTGCTAATTCCTCTGTATCTAGAGTAATCGCATCATCAGCAATCTCATCGGTATTGGCGATAAATTCGATATGATTATTTAAATTTCTTAATTCAACAGGTGCATCTCCTCCATACTCACCATCTAAATTAATCATTAGACGACGCGCTTTTGGATCCTGGGGTTCAATCCTCAAATAAGATGTCTTAATATATTCTAATTTACTATGACTAATATGTCGTCCACCATTTAACATCAAACCAATGATATGGGTAAGTTCAATCAGGTTAGCAGTTTTTACTAGAATTAAAGTGAACTTTCCATCATCTAATTTAGCATCAGGAGCAATGGTTTCAAATCCCCCTACTGAATTTGTCAAGGCCACAAAAATCATAGAGACTTCATCTTCAACAACACCATGGTCATGAAAAATTTTGACAGGTACATTTTGCACCCTAGGCAAGAGCTCTGCCCCTTTAACCAAATAAGCTAAATAGCCAAATACACTTTTAAGCTGACTAGGAACGCTATAGGTTAGCTCTGTCAAACTGCCTGCCGCGGCAATATTAATAAAATATTTTCCTCGATCTGTCTGACCAATATCCATTAAAATGGTTTGTTGTTTCCCAATCAATTTAGCAGCTTCAATAGGATTCCCCCTTGGAACCTTTAAAGCACGAGCAAAATCATTGGTTGTTCCCATTGGAATAATGGCCATTTTGGGCCGCTTTTTCAAAGGAGCGATACCAGAAACCACTTCATTAATTGTTCCGTCACCACCAGCTGCAATGACTAAATCAAAACCAGCTAAACCCGCACGCTTAGCCTCTTTCATAGCTGAATGAGGTTCAGGAGTTGTCTGAAAAGCAGAGGATTCATAACCAAAGCCTTCCAAAATATCTAAAACATCTGCCACACTTTTTTTCATCAATTCCTTACCCGATGTTGGGTTATAAATCAAACGAGCACGTAATCTATGTTTTTCCATTTATTTTCCTCGATACTTAAAGACTTGCTAACCATGATTCATCGCGAATCTCAATGCCGAGCCCCTGTGCTTTTTCAAGTTTTGAACCAGCATCTATCCCTGCTACTAAAAGGTCTGTCTTTTTAGAAACACTAGACGTGACCTTAGCTCCTAAACGTTCTAGTTTGTCCTTAGCTTCACTTCTTTTTAGTGTGGTCAACTTCCCAGTCAAGACAACGGTTAAACCTGAAAGCATGGTATCACTGGCTACTTTTTGTCCTAAGTAAGTGAGATTAACCCCTACTTCTTCTAGTTCTTCTAAGAGTGTTTGACTACCTTGTGTTGCAAAATAAGTTGCTAAAGACTCCGCAACAGCCATCCCTAAACCATCAATTTCAGCAATCTTTTCTTTCTCAGCTTGAACCAGTACTGAAATAGAGCCAAATTCCTCCAAAAGTTGCTTACTGACCTTAGCACCAACATGGCGAATCCCTAAACCAAATAATAACTTTTCAGCAGAATTTGCTTTAGAAGATTGAATCGCATCATAAAACTTCTGAGCAGATTTTTCCTTAACACCATCTAGTTGCAAGAAATCTTCAACTTTTAATTGATAAAGGTCTGCCACATCATGAATCAAACCAGCTTGATAAAGTTTTTCCATTACTGATGGGCCTAAACCAACGATATTCATCGCATCTCGACTAGCAAAATGTTCTAGACGTGCTAAAATTTGACTAGGACAAAGTGGGTTAATACAGCGTAGAGCGACCTCATCATCATAATGTTGTAGCTGACTTTGACAAGATGGACATTGTTGCGGAATCAACATGGGTTCTTGTTGAGCACGCTTAGACATGACCACATTTAAAACTGCTGGGATAATATCGCCTGCTTTATACACCACTACCGTATCTCCGATGCGGATATCTTTTTCTGCAATATAATCCACATTGTGTAGCGTGGCACGACTTACTGTTGTCCCTGCTAACTGTACCGGCGTAAGATTAGCGGTTGGTGTGACAACACCTGTTCGTCCAACAGTCCAATCCACTGATAAGATTTCTGTTTCCTTTTCTTCAGCAGGAAATTTATAAGCTACGGCCCAACGTGGGGCTTTAACAGTAAATCCTAGCTCCTCTTGCATAGCTAAGTCATTTACTTTAATCACGATGCCGTCAATATCGTAAGGCAGTTGATCTCGTTTATTTTGAATATCTTGGATAAAAGCCCAAATATCAGCCATATTCGATGAAACAAGACGAATGGGATTAACCTCAAATCCTAAGTGTTCAAATTGCTGCAAAACAGCTTCTTGGCTAACTTGATCTGTAGGTCCTGCCTCTTGGTACAAGAAAGTTGCCAGATTTCTTTTAGCCACTACTCCTGTATCTAGCTGACGAAGTGTCCCTGCTGCAGCGTTTCTTGGGTTGGCAAACTCCGCCTCACCATTGGCTTGACGCTCTAAGTTGATCTTATCAAAAGAAGCTTTTGGTAAATAACACTCCCCACGTACAGTGATATCGATTGGCTCAGTCAGAGTAAGAGGAATATCACGAACACGTTTTAAGTTTTCTGTAATGTCCTCACCCACACGACCATCTCCCCGTGTTGCACCTACGCTTAGAACTCCCGAAGTATAGGTCAAAGAAATCGATAGACCATCAATTTTTAATTCTGCTAAGTAAGATGCCTTTGGAAATTCTTTTTTCACCCTTTGATCAAATGCCTCTAATTCGTCACGCGAAAAAGCATCCTGCAATGAAAACAGAGGATAGAGGTGTTCATGTTTTCTAAAGCCCTCTAAGACAAGCCCTCCTACTCGGTGAGTCGGACTATCTGGCAAAATCTCATCAGGATAAGCTTCTTCCAAGGCTACCAATTCACGATACAACTGATCATATTGCGCATCAGAAACGGTGGGCTTGTCAAGTGTATAGTATTCTTTGGCGTACTGATTTAAGCGGTCCACCAATTTTTTCATTTGATTCTTCATATCTTTTATTTTAACATATTTTACCGTTTCAAAATAAAAAAGTCTTCCAAATTTGGAAGTTTTTTAGCGAATTTTAAGCCTCAAAATCAATTCGTTGAGATAATTTTTCAATCACTATAGCACCAATCAAAAGTGAAGCTAACTCTCCTATCGCAGTGGTAAACCAAGTCAAAAGAAAAGGAAGACCTGCAATCACTTTTAACTCCAAGGCTATGGTAAACATAGAGGCTGCGAAAAAGAAAGAAAAGTAAACAAAGGCTTTGTTAAGTAAGCCACTATACAATTGTTCTTGACGATAGCGTCCAAAAAGATAAACTCCCAAGGTCACAAACAATAGCGTTGACCCTCCTCCGACAAAGACATCTAACCAACCATAGGTAAAAAAGTTGGCAATCATACAGCCTAGAGTCACTGCAATAATATACTTACGATGATAAAAAGCAAGGAAGTTTAACATCTCAGATACACGAAACTGATATGCTCCATAACTAATAGCATTTAAAGGAGGCGTCACGGTCAATACAACATAAAGTGCAGCTACAATGGCAATCTGAGTGAGATCTTTTACTGATAATTTCATAATTCTCCTTTAGCGGTCATGCCGCGTCTAATATGCTTGGTGAAAGGGAAATAAGCACCAAGGGTTGCTCTAGCAACGTTATCTAGTATAGCATATTTTTTATTTTTTTGATATAGTATCCTTATGAAAAAATTTATATCTAGTGAAGTTTTTAAATATCTCTTTTTTGGAGTTCTAGCAACCCTCGTCTATATGGTAACGCGCATGGCTTTCTTTGCTATCACACATCAAGCTACTCTTTCAGCCGTTATTGCAAATATAACCGCTGTTGTCTTTGCATTTTTCACCAACGACTATTTCGTCTTTAACCAAGTTAGGACAGGCTGGATGGGGCGCTTTGTCAAGTTTTTTGTGGCACGACTCTCAACACTGGCCTTAGATCTTGTTTTAGCTTATCTTTTAGTTGAGCGATTCCCACAAATTATCGGACAATTTGTTAACAACAATCTACAAGTCGTCAATGCGATTGAAACCTTATTTGCACAAGTTTTAATTATCGTTTTAAATTATATCATCAGTAAACTACTCATTTTCAAGGATAAGCATTAAAGAGGATGGAACACCCATCCTCTTTTTGTCTATTTTTATAACCAATTTTTCTCTTGAGCAATCAAGAGAGCATCTGTGCGATTATGGGCATTAAGTTTTGTCATTAGGCTGGTAACGTAGTTTCTGACAGTACCATTTGATAAAAACAACTCTTTTGCAATTTCTTGATTGGACAAGCCTCGTGCAATGCCTTGTAGAACCTCTCTTTCTCTTTGGCTGAGGGGATTACTTGAAAAAGCCATTTCATCAACCAATTCAGGAGAATAGTCTTTCTGACCAGATAAGACCTTATGGATAGTGGTCATCAGCTCCGTAGTTGACCGATCTTTTAAGACATAAGCATCTACTTGCGCTTTTAGCGCTCTTGTAAAGTAGCCTGTACGCTTAAAGGTTGTGACAATCACGACTTTCATCTCTTTATGTGCTCTAATCCACTCTAAGACCTCTAGACCTGTCATCTTAGGCATTTCAACATCCAAAATCGCCACATCTACCTCTTCTTTTTCTAGTAAGCTAATGGCTTCTTGACCATTTCCTGCTTGAAAAACAGCGTCAACATCGTCTTCCATCAATAAGAGTTGACAAAGAGCATCTCGCAACATTGATTGGTCTTCTGCTACCAATAATTTCATCTCCTACTCCTTTCTAAAAGGAAGGCTGAGGCGTACACAAGTTGGATGGTGGCGTGAGAGAACCTCTACCTCTCCTTTGATTAAGGCCAAACGATTTTTTAGCGACTGCAGTTCATCCTCGCTTTGACTGGAAAAACCTTGACCATCATCTGCCATCTCAACTATCAACTGATCCCCCTCATCTGCTAGGCTCAGTATTGCTTGATGAGCAGAGGCGTGTTTGATGACATTATTAGCCAACTCACGCACCATCATGGTTAGACTAGATTGAAGGACTGGAGAGAGGTTTTGGCTGTCATAATCTTTTTTGATTACCAGCTCAATCTCTGCTAGTTCAAAAACTTGTCGCAAGCTTTCTAGTTCTTCATCGAGACTTCTATATTTTAGTTGATTGACAATCGTTCTGACGTCAACCATACTTTTTCTACTTGTTGCATTTAAATCGGATAACTCCTTTTTAACCGCCTCAAGATTTCCTTTGTCCAATTGCTTTAAGGCTAATTCCGTTTTAAGGGTCATCGTAGCAAAAACATGACCCAATGTATCATGAAGATCTTGTCCGATACGGTTGCGTTCATTTTCGGCAATCAAGAGATTGATAGAAGCGTTTTGCTCTTGCAGTTTTTGCTCTGCTTTTTCCTTAGACAATTGCATCCGTCCACCAAAAAACATGGCTAAAGCAAAGGCATGAAGAATAAACATAAAAAGAGTTATATCTAGACTGTAAGGACCAACCATACTCCATATCAACAAACTAGTTAATAAAATACCATAAGACACCGTTCGATAAGTCCACTTATCCTCACTATAGTGCCATGTCAAGAGATTTGAGAGATTAAAGAGAAATAGGGAAAATTGAATATTACCCGCAAAACTCATATAAGCAATGTAGGCTAAGAGGTAAATCCAGGCTACCTTTTCATAAGTGTGATTTTGTGTATAAAGTAGCGAGATATAAACACCACCAAACATCACCGTCGCAAATACAATAAAAGGATAAATGGCTAAGTGAGCCGTATAATATAAAGGAAAAACCAGAAAAAGCAAGCCCAAGAAATACATGGGCGAGACTTTTCTTTTCTGAAACACGCTACTTCACCTCGCTTCTTTTCTTAATCACCATTGCTGTTCCTAAGAAAATTATGGCATAAATCAGCACAATAAACAAGGACTTCCAGATAAAATCATGCTTTTCTGCATAAGTGACAACCAAGTGATTAACATGATAACCTGGTGTCAGACGACAAATCTCTTGAACCCAGTCTGGAAAAAGGCTAATTGGCATCCAAGATCCGCCCATAATCGCTAAGACAAAGTAAGTCAAATTAGCAACAACTGACATGGTTTGCTCAGATTTAAAGAGGCTTAACAACAAGCCCAAGGCTAGATACATGAGAGAGGTTATCAGCAGTAAAATAGCTGACACCAACCACCTCTCTCCTGTCATACGCACCTCTCTTACTAAAGCACCAACTAAAAAGACAGCCATAATAGAGCAGATGAAACAAAGATAAACACGAAAGAGTTTGGACAGATAATAACGAGGCAGGCTAAGAGGAGAGTGCTCAATAAAAGACAGCCAGTTATTTTTTCGATCCTCTGATAACATCATAGGAAAGGTAAACAGTGCAAAACCTGACATCGAAAAAGCTGTCATGGTCAGCATATAAGATTGCACAAAGGCTTTTTGAGCTACTGGATCATCTAGTTGTACTGTTGATGAAAAAATCAAAAAGAAAACCAAAGGCATCCCTATAGATAAGAGAAAGGTTCCTAAACTTCTAGATAATTTTATTCCCTCAATTTTTAATAATGGTAGCATGATTGCTCCTCCCTTGTCTGATCAAATAAAGTATTAAGCAGGGTTTTATTTTGTACTTCTATATCTGAAATACGGCAACCTCTGGCTTGTAAGGCAGCCCAAACGGTCTCAATTTCTTTTGTTTTAAAACAAAGTCGATCTTGCTTGATGACCTGATCATAAACCCACTCTGGTCGAATGACATCTGAGAAACGCCGATCAACAGTCACTTCTTTTTCATTTTCTTCACTGCGCATAGCATGAGGTGTCGTGTCTCGCCACAACTTCCCTTGATGCAACACCAAGATACGATCTGCTGTATGCTCCACCTCTTCGATATAATGGCTGGAATAAAAGATCGTAACACCTTGCTCTTTCAAGTCAGCAATAATCCCCCAAAAGCGTTGACGAGTAGTGGTGTCCATACCTGCTGTCGGCTCATCTAAAAAAAGAATTTTAGGTTTACCAATCAAGCAAAGAACAAACGCTAACAAACGCCTTTGCCCCCCTGATAATTTTTGTGACAATTGATTTTTTTGCTCTTCAGAGAAACAAAGTAAGGCGTCTATCTCACCATCCGTCAAACTATCTTTATAAATGGCTTGAAAGAATGATAAAAGTTCTTTCACTTTTAAATCTTCTGGTATCTTATTTTCCTGTGGGAGAACAGCAACTGAAGCCTTATTGGGAGCAGATTTTGGATTATCTCGGTTTAACAAAACCTGCCCAGCACTTAGTTGCTTATCTCCTAATAAACAGTCCATCAAGGTCGTTTTCCCCGCACCATTTGGACCAATCAAAGCGACACATTCACCTCTACTAATCTCAAAGGAAATCTGATTTAAAATCACTTTTCCTTTGATCACTTTTTTTAGATTTTCTACCCGTATCATGACTAGCTCCTCCTCTGACTTTTCCTTATCGACACTATTAGTATAGCGCTATTGAACACCAAGGATTAGGCCTATCTGTCATGACATCATATGACAAAAGTCATAAAAAAAGTGACTACCTATTTGGTAATCACTCCTTATTATCACTGTTACGTCTTGCTTGAATAAGTTCTCGAACATCTCCTCGTCTAAGAGTGAACTCTTCCTCAAACCGTCGTTGATAAGTGGCATTAAAAATAGCCCCCATAATCAGCACGCGCGCGAAAAAAATGGACCAAATCATAATCGCAAATGTTGTAATCGATCCAAAATTTCGTAAGTTCACCATACGATTTAAGGTATAGTTGACATATTGTCCAAAAAGACTTGTCGTAAAGACCAAAACAAAACTTGAAAAAATGGTCCCAGGTAAAATATAGTGCCACTTTCTAATCTTAACATTTGGTAAGAGATAGTAAAGAAAAGCCAACATGATAAATAAAATGGCGATAGTAGCTGGCTGAGCAAAGTGCATCAAGATGGAATACATTTTAGAATCCAATTGCAATCGGCTATGAATTAGACCTAAAATAGTTTTGCCAAAGGTTGATAACACAATAGCTGAACTTAGAAGAACCACAACCCCTACACTAACTACCAAACCAATAGCATAAGAAACAATAAAATCTCTGTGGTCTTGAACATCATAAGCTTTATTAAAGGATTGTTGTAAAAAGTTTAGCGATCGTGACATGGTCCAAAAACCAGTCACTAATGACAACCATAAAAAACCACTAGAAGGTTGATCAAAAATGCCTCGGATAATATTAGCAATACTTCCATAGAGTTGTTTCGGAAGATTATCTCTTAAAAATAAAAGCAGATCAGAAGTATCAATATTCAGATAGGGAAAAATATTGGCTAACAGAATCAGAAAAGGAAAGATGGTCAATAATAGATAGTAAGCAACAGCAATACTAGATAGGCTCATCTCTGAACTTTTATAATAGCCAAAAAAAGCTCGAATAGACTGACTAGTACGAATTCTTACAATAAAGCTTTTCACATCTTCTCCCTGCTATTAGTAAGTCCCTTCTTCTCCCTGACTTGTCAGAATGACAGGACCTTCTTTTGTAATAACAAACTGGTGTTCATATTGACAAGATAAACCACCATCAAGTGTTTTATGGGCCCAACCTGTCTTCAAGTCAGTATCAATTTCCCAAGTTCCCGTGTTGATCATAGGCTCAATTGTTAAGACCATTCCCTCACGCAGACGCAATCCACGACCTGCCACCCCATAGTTTGGTACCATAGGCTCTTCATGCATCGTTGGACCAACTCCGTGTCCTACAAGGTCACGCACGACACCATAACCACGGCTTTCAGCATATTCTTGAATGGCCGCTCCGATATCACCAATTCGATTACCTACAACTGCTTGTTCAATCCCTTTATACATGGCTTCTTTAGTCACAGCCATCAAGTCTTTCACCTCATCTGAAACTTGACCTACTGCATAAGCCCAACAAGAATCTGCTAAACCACCCGAATAATCTTCGGTATATTTTTTCATCTCTTTGACATTATCAAAGTTAAGTTTTGACACATCAAGGATAGACTTATCTAAAGGCTCACTGAGAACCATATCCACTTTTAAAAGATCACCTTCTTTTAAAATGTAGTGTCTTGGGAAAGCATGCGCTACTTCATCATTTAAACCACAGCACGTTGCATAAGGATAATCCATAATATGCCCATCAACACCTATTTGAAGTGGCAGAACATTTTCTTCCTTACAACGTCTGCGGACGTACTCTTCAACTTCCCACATATCAACACCAGGTTTAATCAAATCACGTAAGCCAATATGGATACTAGCAAGAAAATCTCCTGCTCTATCCATTGCTTCAATTTCACGCGCTGATTTTAATGTAATCATAGTTTTTTATTCGCTCCTATTTCTAATTCAACTTTGTTGTGACAATAGCTTTAAAAACAATTTGACGCCCTTGATAAATCTCAAAATCCAAGGTAGCATTTTTTCTAGTTCGTGCAATGACTTTAGGATAAATCTGCAAATCATCGTCAATCTGAACAGCCTGTAAAAAGTATAACATCATTTGTTCAATAATGACATTCTTTTGTTGTTTTTTGGTTAAAACACGAATCGTAATTTCTTTTAAATATTCCGTTAAAATCCCTTGAGACAAATTGCCCGTACTATCCACCATTGATGGTGTGATGGTAAACGAAAAATGAGCACTTGCATCATCTACTTTTAAATGAGAGACAATCTCCTCACTAAAAGTCGGTAAATTTTTTTCCTGGAGATTCTTTAACTCAGCCATAACCTTTCGACGCGTCACAACCCCTAACAGCTTTCCGTTATTAGCGACAACTGGTAACATCTGAAAATCATCTAACAACATTTTTTGGCTAACACTAGCTAAACTAACATCAAAATAAGTTACAATAGGATTGCGAGTCATCAACTTATCAAGAGTCACACTAGCCTCTTTTCCTGTGACATCCCGCATACTAATCATCCCTACAACCATCTCATGTTGATTTAAAACAGGAAAACGCACCTGATTCAGCTTTCTGACCAACTGATGAAAATCTCTAACAGTATCTGTTTCAAATAAATAACCCGCCTCAAATTTAGGGATTAAGATTTCTTCAACTGTCTTTAAATCTGTTTTTATACGAATATCAGACAAGGCGCTATTAATCATTCTAGCAACGGTAAAGGTGTCAAAATGACTAATCATAATTGGAATCGATAAACGATTGGCGATAGCCTTAGCTTTATCCGATACTTCAAATCCACCTGTCACTAAGATGGCATTCCCATGCTCTAAAGCAAAAATTTGAACATCTTCTCTATCGCCAACAATCAGCAACCCTGAGCTAGTCAAGTAACGACCTATATTTTCTAATGTCATAGCAGCAATGGCGAAATGACTAAATTCACGCTCTAACCCTGCATTTCCCGCCACCAAATCTGCGCTACAAACCTCTAAAATTTTAGCATAGGTCAGTTTATCAGATGATAGCTGATTTTTAGTTTGAATACGAATGGTTCCACTACGCGGACGTGTTTCAACAAGACCACGACTCTCAGCTTCTTTGATTGCTCTGTAGGCTGTTCCATCACTCACCTTCAAACGATTAGAAATCCCTCTCACACTGACACGTTTACCAACTGCCAAACCCTTTAAATAGTCTAAGATTTCTTGGTGCTTACTCATCATCTGTCACCCCAGCTCTTAACTCGTAAGTCAAGTAATTCCTTATTTTATGCGTGTAACGATCACTACCCTTATAACTCCCCACCAGACGATAATGACATTTCTCAGCAACTCTTTTACTTGCAATGTTTTCTTTGTGAACAATAATATTTATTCTTGCTAACCGACAGGCTTTTAAACCTAAAAAAGAGATATTCTTGACACACTCCGTCATCAGTCCTCTTCCCCAGTAGTCACGTTTCAAAAAATAAGCTAGTTCAGCAGAGTTTTGGTTTAGATCAATCTTTTCAAACTGAATAATGCCAATTAACTCCTCTGATGCTTTCAATTCTATTCCCCATATGCCTAGAGGGGCTTTCATAAACTGTTGAACAAATAATTCATCACATTCTTGTCTAGTCTTGGGCTTTGGAAAAATAAAGGGTAACTCATCCTCAATCAACATACTAAAAAAAGAATACCGATCATCAAATCGAAGGGGTCTTAACCTAAGCACTTCTGTTTCAAAAGTGGCATACTTTGCCAATGTTAGCCAAATTGTCATGTGTTTATTATACAGGTTTTTAACGTTTTTAGTCAAATATCCCTAGAATAAAGACAAAAAGTGGTATGACTAATCATCTTATAAAAGAATTGGCTCTATAATTTCTGTAGTGGGTAAGAACACCGTGGAAATTATGGAGCCTTTTTGAATATAGAAAAAGGTCCCATATGACCTATAATGAAAAGCGACGAAACTCACATTAGAAAGGGTTCATATGGAACAACTAAATCTTATCACAAATCTTCTCAGAATTAAAGACAAAAATATCACTATCTCTAATGAATATGACCTAGGAACTCACTTAGAACTCCACGGTCACTTGGATTACACAGCCCCTAAATGCTCAAAATGCAAGGGACAAATGGCTAAATACGACTTCCAGAAAGCCTCTAAAATCCCCTACCTAGAAACTGCTGGTT